>BQJV01000359.1 GCA_021604885.1 Acidimicrobiales bacterium | reverse complement strand
GCCACACCCCGCGAACTGCGACTTCGCACGACCGACCGATGGCTCCGGGAGCACCACGTCCGCCGCGACCCGCTGAGCGTCTCGACCGACCGGCTCGCGATCGTCGCCCTGCGCGGCATCGGCATCCTCGAACGTCTCCTCGGCCCATCCGGCGACCGCTCGGGGCGCCGCAACGTCTTCGAGGCCTATCCGGGCGGCACGCTCGCCGTCTGGGGTCTCCCGGCCACCGGCTACAAGGGCGCCGACGGCCGCGAGAAGCGAGCGGACATCGTTGCCGGCCTCGAGGGCTCGATCGACTTCGGCGAACATCGTGACGCGATGCTCGACAGCGACGACGACCTCGACGCGGTGGTCACGGCCGTGATCGCCGGCCTGGGTCGCGCCCGCCACACGACCCGACCGCCGGCGGAGCACCGCCGCGTGGCCGCGATCGAGGGTTGGATCCACGTGCCCACGATCGCCCTCGACGAGCTCGCCGGCGTCACGTTCTGATCCGGGGTCAGGCCTCGGTGGCGAACGCCGCGAGGTCACGGGCGGTGTCACGCGAGATCTCGGTGCAGACCATCGGGAAGATCTCCGCACCGTGGCTCGTGCCCATGACCTGGCGACAGCGCGCCGGCACGCCGGCCTCCATCGCCAACCGGTAGAACTCGATGCCCTCGTCGCGGAGCGGGTCGAGCTCGTTCACGCTGACCATCGTCTTCGGGAATCCTTCGACCTCCGCGACGGTGGCGAACGACGGCCATGCCATCGGATCCTTCGCCTCGAACGCCTCGATCCCGTAGCCCATCCGTCCCTGGTTGCTGTGCAGCGACAGCAGGTAGCCGTCGTTGTCGGTGGAGGACGGGAACTCGTCACGCGGCCATTCCCCGGAGATGTAGGGGCAGAGGGCGTAGAGACCGTGCACCTTGTCGAGGTCGTCCGACGCCTTCAACCGCATGGTCGTGGCGATCGCCAGGTTGCCGCCGCCGCTCTCTCCGGCGACGACCAGCCGGGACGTATCGATACCGAGCTCGGCCGCGTGCTCGTGGACCCAATGGAAGCCGGACACACAGTCGTTGAGTCCGCCGGGGTACTGGACGACCTCCGGCGCCGACGACGGCGACACCGAGTTGCGGAAGTCGACCATCGTCACGGCGACGCCATTGGCGGCGATGATCCGTGCCCACGCCCGGTAGTTGCCGTCGTAGGCCGACATCGAGGCCATGCCCCCGCCGTGGATGTAGTAGATCCCGGGAACGACCTCGTCGTTGTCCGGACGAACGAAGCGCAGCTTGATGGTGTTGCCGTCGGGCGACGACGTGAACTCGTGCTCGGTGACCCGCAGACCGGCGGAGGGCGCGATCTCCTCGGTGTCGTTGGCGTCCATCATCTGCGAGATCAAGGCGCCCATCCCACTGGCTGCGGCGTTCTCCACGATCTCCTCCCAGCTCGCCGCGTCCGTCGGCGTCATCTCCGGGAACGCACCGAGCATCGCCCGCAGGCGAGGGTCGAGACGGCGGTCGTTGGCGACATCGGGCATGGGCACTCCTTCGGGCGGTGCGCCATGCTCGCGCCGGCCGGGGTCAGTAGTCGATTTCCTGCGGCTCGGCGTCGTCCGGCGCGAGGACGGCGGGATGGCGCGAGAGGTGGATCCACCGTCGCCCATCGGAGTGATCGATCCGGAAGTCCGCCCGCGGCGAGACCACGCGCCGATGGCGCCAGTCGATCCAATCCATCGTCTCCTCCGCGAACATGTCGTAGAACTCGCCCATCTCGTAGCGGTCGAGCAGCGACGGCTCCTCCTCGAAACGGAACTCGAAGTGGACGAGCCGCGCCGCGTAGTCCGGGATGATGGCCAGGCCCCACAGGTTCGCGTCGAACGATCCGCGCAGCGCGTACCAGGCGGCCGTGGCCATGTCGATGAAGAAGTCGTGGGCCGCCTCGTCGGCGTTCGGGGGGAGCGGGACGCGCCAGGGTCGATCAGACAAGGATTCCTCCGGTGGGGTTGGTGGGCACGACACTCGGGTGCGCCGTGCCCTTGATCATGAACACGTCGGTGGTCATCACGTCCTCGGTGCCGTTGGTGACGTGGGTACCGAAAATGTCGTCGACCCGCACGACGATGTGGCCCCCGCGCCGCCGGCCGAGGATCTCGGCGCTGCCGTCGTGGACGGCGTCGAGCACGCGCTGGGCGTCGACGGCGTCGATGAAGTAGCCGCCGTTGTCGACCGTGGGCTCGAGATGGCGCAACTGCTTCTGGCGGCTGATCTGCGTGTTGAGGACGGCGAGTTGTTCCTCGAGCGTGTCGTACGTCGCCATCGGCAGGCGGTCGACGATTCCGCTCGCGGCGATGTCGACCGCTGTGGCGACGGTGTTGACCGGCGTGGCCCAGTCCTTCACCGTCTCCTCCCAGTCATCGGCGATGAGCGGATCGAGCGAGCCGCTCAGGATCAGATCCGTGCCGCCCCCGGTCGCTTCCGCGACACCGTGGGCGCGAGCGAGCGCCGTCGCGCCGGGACCGGCCCGCACCAGCCCCGCATACATCCCGTGGACGCCGAGGGCGACCACGAACCCGCCGGTTGTGTTGCGGACCATGTCGTCGAGGAGGTCGTCGTCGGTCCCGAGATTGATCGCGGCCGTGGTGGTTGCGCCCGCGGCGGCACCGGCCATGCCCACGACCAACGCGGATGCCCCGCCGGACGTCGCGATCAGCACGAGCCCTCCCGCCGCGAGCGCGGCACCCATGGCGATCGTGTTCTTGTTCTCCTGCCACCACGACTCGTCGAACCAGCCACCGGCGATCATCGTCTCGGCGGCGGCCATCACCGCCGGCGGCAGTTCGGGGTTGTCGGCCAGGAACGCGCGGATGTCGGCTTCGGATCGGTAGCCGTCGACGATCGCCTTCGGATCGTCGCCGATGTCGATCTGGTCGGCGTAGGGGCCGAGGATCGAGTGGAGCTGCGACTTCAGCATGAAGGCCTGGAGGTCGACGTCGGCGATGAGCCCGTCGCCGGAGCGGACGCTCCCGAAACCGACCGGCGCCGCATCGTCGGCGTCACCGAAGATGTCGTCGTTCGCGTTCGCGGTGTCGAGTCGTGACAACAGCCTCGGGCTGGCGAGGAGGAGCTCGGCGGCGCGCACCTGCGCGTCGGTGAAGTGGCACGGTTCCGCGACGACGAACCGGAGATCGGCGGTCGAGACACGACCATCGGCCTCCGTGAAACTCGCCGTGTCGAAGACGGCAAAGTGCTCCTGGAGGCCCATGAGCCCGTCGAACTCGTCGAGGGTGAGCCCCATCCCCTTGGCGAGCAGGCCTTCTCGCGTCGCATCGAGCACGCTGATGTCGCGGGTGAGCGCCCGGTCGCCGAGCACGTCGGCATCCAGCCCGTACTCCTCGGCGAGCGAGACGACCGCGACCGCATCGGCCTCGCGGTGGCCCTGCCGGACGAGCGCCGCCACGGCCGCGTCCCGCCGCGCGATCAGCTCCTCGGCCGCCTCCAGGTCGAGACCGAGCCCCTCCATCACCGCGTCCACGCGGGACTCGTGGATCAGGGCGTCGAGCACGGACCGATACGCGACGTCGACCGAAGCGGCGCCGCCGAGCGCCCCGACGACCCGGATGGCGATGCGTTCGTCACCGTCGACGAGACGCAGGACGATCTCGTAGCGCTCGCGCTCGAGGGCTGCTCGCGCCGGATCGTTGGGCGGGCCCCGGAAGTCCCGGAGCCGGGCGCTGAGCTCGTCGACGGCACGATTGTCGGCGGTCAGTTGATGGAGATGCACGAGACGGCTGCCGAGATCGCCGGCGAGCGAGTCCATCCGCTCGGTCGCCGAGAGGACGGACACGAGCACCTCGCGCCGGTCGCGATGCAGCACCACGGCGGCGTCGTCGAGCAGACCCGCGAGGGCGCCATGGTCGCGGCGCAGGCCGTCCGCCGCCTCGCTCAGGACGTGGACGAGTTCGCGGGCACCGCCGAGATCGATGCGCAGCTCGTCGGGCGATGAGGAATTGCTGAGTGACATTGAATGCATTTCATGCTGTTTCAATGTCTCTTGTCAAGCGGTGCCTACCGGGTGGTGCGAATCCGTTCGAGTTCGACCCGCAGTGCGGGCGTCGCGTCC
>BQJV01000358.1 GCA_021604885.1 Acidimicrobiales bacterium | reverse complement strand
TGCCGGATCGGAACTGCTTGGTCTTCGACGTGTCGAGGGTGCGCACGACGCGGAAGTGGGCCGGCGCGAACGCGGGCATCTCCGGCCACTCCACCTCCTCGTCGACCCAGACGGCGTCGCCGACCCGGAAGTCGTTGGCGTTGACGAGGCCGACCACGTCACCGGGCCAGGCCTCCTCGACGGTCTCGCGGTCCTGGCCGGTCACCGACTGGGCGTACTTCGTCGCGAACGGCTTGCCGGTCGGCCCGTGTGTGACGACCATGCCCCGCTCGAAGCGGCCCGAGCAGACCCGCATGAAGGCCACGCGGTCGCGATGGTTCTTGTCGGTGTTGGCCTGCACCTTGAAGACGAGGCCGGAGAAGGGCGACTCCAGCGGACGGGGGTTGCCGTCGCGATCCTTTTGGGGGCTCGGCGACGGCACGAGGTCGACCATCGCGTCGAGGATGAGGCGGACGCCGAAGTTCGTGAGGGCGGAGCCGAAGAACACGGGGGAGAGCTCGCCGGCCTCGAAGCGCTTCTGGTCGAACTCGCGGCCGATCGTGTCGAGCAGCTCGATGCCTTCTTCGGCTTCGACCCAGAGGTTGCCCTCCTCCTCGGCCGCGCGGGCACGGTCGACGATCTCCTCCGGTGCTTCCGTCGCGCCACGAGCGGTGCGTGTGTAGCGGACGAAGTCGTTCGTGTGCCGGTCGATCACACCGCGGAAACGCTCGCCGTCGCCGACGGGCCACGAGATCGGCACCGGCTCGAGCACGAGCTGTTCCTCGATCTCGTCGAGGAGCTCGAGCGGGTCGAGCGAAGGTCGATCCCACTTGTTGATGAAGGTGACGATCGGGATCTCGCGGTCGCGGCAGACCTCGAAGAGTTTGCGGGTCTGCGCCTCGATGCCCTTCGAGCCGTCGAGCACCATGATCGCGGCGTCGGTGGCGGCGAGCACCCGGTACGTGTCCTCGGAGAAGTCGCGGTGACCCGGGGTGTCGAGCAGGTTCAGCACGTGATCGCGGTAGGGGAACTGGAGCACCGTCGACGTGATGGAGATGCCGCGCTGCTGCTCGAGCTCCATCCAGTCGGACGTGGCGGACCGGCGATCGCCCTTCGCCTTGACCGACCCGGCCCCGGTGGTGAGCGCACCGCCGTAGAGGAGGAACTTCTCGGTGAGCGTGGTCTTGCCCGCGTCGGGGTGCGAGATGATCGCGAACGTGCGGCGTCGCTCGGCCTCGAGCCGGGGATCGGACATCGCCTCAGGCTACGGGCGCTCGGCGCCGTTCGCCGTCGCCACAGCTGACGCACCGCTGACGGGTCACTGCAATCATGTTCGTATGCGCCGATTCCTTCTCCTCGTGACGATCGCTCTCCTGCTCGCCCCGCTCCTCGCCGCGCCGGCAGCCGGTCAGGATGGGCCGAGCATCATGGATGTACTGCTGGACCTCGAGGTCGTGGAGATCGTCGACGTCGACTCCGGCGACGTGCAGAGCGTCAGCGGCGACGATCCTCCCGCGCCGCTGATCCAGGTCCTCGGCGAGGGCAGGGCGATGATCCCGCTCGGCGACCTGGATCGGAACGGGGATGGCGTCATCTCGCCGTCGGACTTCCTCGGCGACGCCGTCGCGGCGCCCGTGGGTGAGTCGATCACCATCGGTTCTCCCGATCGACCCGACCTCCCGCATGGCGCGGTGATCCTGCCCCAGGACTTCGCGTTCTGGGAGTTCAGCGACTGGTTGGTGTGGAACGTTGTCCAACTGAGCGCGCCCCTCGATGGCCCCGTCGGGGAGACCGAGGTCGGGTTCTACGAGGTGCGCAGCGGACTGCCGCTCATCGAATCGGTCCCAGACGTCAACCTTCCCGGGGTCGGCTTCACCACCGGCACCGGCCTCGTCGACACGGCGGACGGCGTGTTCGAGACGGCCCAGATCCAGACCGTCGACAGCGGCGTGCCAACCCGGTACGCGAGCCCCTACATCGCGGCCACCTGGACGACGAACGGGGAGCACTTCGCGGCCCTCGGGACCGAGAATCCGCTGTCGGAATTCACCGCGATCGTCTCGAACGGGATCGATCCCCTCGACCCGGCGACGTTCTGGTGGCAGCCGACTCCGCTCCGCTCCGAGCCGACCGAGGTCACGATCGAGGACCTGCAAGCCGCGATCGACGAGCTCGCCGCCCGAATGGCGGCAGGGGCCGCAGATCCTTCCGGGAGCGACCAGCAGCCACCAACCGTCGTCGGGGACAACGCGCCGATCGATTCGGAGGACGACGGCGACGACTCGAGTGGGCTCCCCGCATGGTTGCTCGGCATCATCGGCGTGACCGTGCTGGCCGCCGTCACGGCCGCGGTGAAGTTCGGCCCGCTGGCCAACAAGGACGACGGACCGCCCGAGAAGCCGAGCGCCACGGTGAAGGGCGCGTTCGCGGGAACGCCACTGCCCGAGCACATGGGAGACCCGGCTCACTTCCTCCTCCGTGATGCGGAGGACCGCGGACTTCCGCTCATCGACGGGAAGCAGAAGGTCGATTCAGGCCGAGTCGGTCAGTTCTCCACCGGAGAACCCGACATCTACCGGGAGAGGAAGCCCACGCTGTATCAGGCCGAATCGCTCTTCGAGGAAGACAGCATCGGTATCTCGAACACGCTTGCGCTCGAGCCACCGCCGCAGTCCTGGCAGGACGCCACGCCGTTGGAACGGGTCCAGAAGTTCGGCTACTGGGTGGACACCGAGACGATGACGGTCTCGATCGGCGGCGTCGACCATCCGGACCTGCCGGACGAGCCGCCCACCCGGTCGCCGGAGACGGACGGTCCGGGTCCGGTCGGTATGGGTGGGGACGTGGTCCCCAGCTGACAGCCGTCAGGTGTCGCGCTCGACGACATAGTCGGCGAGGGCGCGCAGGGCGTCGCGGCTGCCGTGGTGGTCGGGGAGCGCGTCGATCGCGAGGAGCGCGGTCTCCAGCAACTGCTCGGTCTCGGCCTCGGATGCGGCAACGGCGCCGGTGTCGACCATCACCTGTTGGACGGCCGCGATGTCGTCGGCGCGCATGTGGCCGCCGACGGTGTCGAGGATCGCCAGCTGCGTGGCGTCGGCCCGCTCCCGGGCGAGCGCCAACAGGACCGTCGGCTTCCCCTCGGTGAGGTCGTCGCCCACGGGCTTGCCGGTGCGCTCGCTGTCGCCGAATGCGCCGAGCATGTCGTCGCGCAGCTGGAAGGCGATGCCGAGCGGCATGCCGTGGGCGGCGAGATCATCCGCCAGGTCGGACCGGCCGGCGAGGGCCGCGCCGAGTTGGAGGGGACGAACGATCGTGTAGCCGGCGGTCTTGTTGCGCATGATCGTGCGGGCGCCGTCGGCGGAGACCTCGCCGGTGACGGTTCCGAGCACGTCGAGGTACTGACCCATGTTGAGCTCGGTGCGCAGCGCGTCCCACACCGCCCGGACCTCCGGTGCCGCGTTGCCGATGCACCGATCGGCCATCACCATCGCGATGTCACCGACGAGGATCGCGGCGGCCTCGCCGAAGCGGCGGTCTTCCCCGGCCCAGCCGCCGGTTTCGTGTCGCCGGATGAACCGGGCCCACACGGTGGGCGAGCCGCGGCGGGTCGGCGACCCGTCCATGACGTCGTCGTGCACGAGCGCGAACGCGTGGAGGAGCTCGAGCGCGCAGCTGCCCATCACCGCGCCGTCGCCGTCCGGGTCGCCGCCTGCCGTGACCCAACCCCAGTGGCAGTACCCGGGGCGGATCCGTTTGCCGCCGCCGGCCACGAAGTCCTCGAGGTCGCCGAGCGGGGTGTCGAGCGCGGGGTCGAGTTCCTGCCAGCAGGCTCGTTCCTCGGCGAACACCTCGGCCAGGGCGCGATCGACCAGGGTGGCGACGCGCGTGAGCTGCGCCGGCGCGTCGGTCACTCGGGATCCAGGTCGAGGGTGCCGTCGGCCTCGTCGTCGCCGTCCGCCTCATCGTCGTCGGCCGGCGCGTCGAGGGACGCCACGATCTTCTCGACCTGCACGCGGGCGGCGCCGATGCGGTCGCGGCACAACGTGATCAACGCCGACGCCCGCTCGACGCGCGACGCGAGCACGTCGACATCGAGATCGTCGTCCTCCAGATCGTCCAGGATCG
>BQJV01000357.1 GCA_021604885.1 Acidimicrobiales bacterium | reverse complement strand
CCGACACGGCGGGCCGCCTCCAGACCAAGACGAACCTCATGGAGGAGCTCGCGAAGGTGCGCCGCGTCGCGGAGAAGGGCGTGGGTACGGTCACCGAGACCCTGCTCGTCATCGATGCGACGACCGGTCAGAACGGCATGTCCCAGGCACAGCAGTTCGCCGAGACCGCGGACGTCACCGGCGTGGTGCTCACGAAGCTCGACGGCTCCGCGAAGGGCGGGATCGTCATCGCCATCCATTCCGAGCTCGGCGTACCGGTCAAGCTGGTCGGCCTCGGTGAAGGCATCAACGATCTCGTCGACTTCGATCCGACCGAGTTCGTCGACGCGCTGTTCGAGTAACGCGCCGCCGGTCCTCCGCTCAGCCGGCGAAGGCCACGCCGCAGGTCTGGAGTTCGCGGTCGAGATCGGCGAGTGACCGGTCCACGACGGCGGTGTCGGTGTTGTCCCGCGCCGCATCGTACGCGGCAGGCCAGTCGAAGACGTCGAACTGCTGGCCGGCCACGAAGGTGAAGTCGGACAGGAAGTTGACGGCGTCGCGTAGCTCGAACGGCGCCGTGGTCTCGACTGCGTAGAGCGCTTCCTTGGCCGCGTCGTAGTCCGCCGCGGTCGCGGACGCGGCGGTGCCGGTGAACAGCGGCTCGAGGCCGGCGAGCCCCTGCGCCCCGCTGCACCACGTCGCCGAGTCGAAATCCGGCTCCCGAGTGCCGTCACCACGGGCGACGATCGCGGCGATCGCGAATCCCACGATCAGTGCACCGATGATCAACCACTGGCGGGCGGAGAGCTCCATGGCCGCGCAGGCTAGCGGGGCGACCTGCAACGTCTCGGGTCGGCAGTACGCTCACCAACCATGTTCGAGACGCTGTCCGATCGCTTCGACTCCATCTTCAAGGGCATCCGCGGCCGCGGAAAGCTCACCGCCGACGACGTCGACGAGACGCTGCGCGAGATCCGTCGAGCCCTGCTGGAGGCGGACGTCAACCTCGACGTCGCCAAGAACCTCACCGGCCGGATTCGTGAGCGCTCGGTGGGCGAGGAGCTATCGAAGGCACTCAACCCCGGCCAACAGATCGTCAAGATCGTCCTCGAGGAGCTGACGGCGAGCCTCGGCGGCGAGGCGATGAAGATCACCTACGCCTCGAAGCCGCCCACTGTCGTGCTGATGGCCGGCCTGCAGGGCGCGGGCAAGACCACCAACACCGGCAAGCTCGCAGCCTGGTTCAAGAAGCAAGGCCGTAATCCGCTGCTCGTCGGCGCGGACCTCCAGCGTCCCGCCGCGGTCGAACAGCTCCGCACGCTCGCCGGCCAGGTCGGTGTACCGGTGTTCTCCGAGCCGACCGACCCGGTCGATGTCGCCAGCAAGGCGATCGCCGAGGCCAACCGCACCGGCCGTGACGTCGTCATCGTCGACACCGCCGGCCGTCTCGCGATCGACGAGGAACTGATGGCGCAGGTCGGTGAGATCTCCGCAGCCGTCCAGCCCGACTACACGTTCCTCGTGGTCGACGCGATGACCGGTCAGGATGCGGTCACCGTCGCCCACGCGTTCAATGAGACCCTCGCGCTCGACGGCGTCATCCTCACGAAGCTCGACGGCGACGCTCGCGGTGGTGCGGCGCTGTCCGTCAAGGAGGTCGTCGGCAAGCCGATCGCGTTCGCGTCGACCGGCGAGAAGCTCGAGGACTTCGAGACGTTCCATCCCGATCGCCTCGCCAGCCGCATCCTCGGCATGGGCGACATGGAGACGCTCATCGAGAAGGCCGAGGAGGTGTTCGAGCAGGAGCAGGCCGAAGAGGCAGCGGCCCGGATGCTCGAGGGCACCTTCACGCTCGAGGACTTCCTCGAACAGATGCAGCAGGTCAAGAAGATGGGCCCGCTCGGCAACCTGATGGGGATGATGCCCGGCCTGCCGAAGGAGGCGAAGGACGTCGAGATCGACGATCGCCAGATCGCCCGCATCGAGGGGATCATCCACTCGATGACCCCGGCGGAGCGCGTCGACCCCGACGTCATCGACGGGTCCCGCCGTCAGCGCATCGCCGTCGGTTCGGGCGTGCAGCCCAACGAGGTGAAGCAGTTGCTCGACCAGTTCGGGCAGATGCGCAAGATGATGAAGCAGTTCGCCGGGTTCGGCACGAAGAAGATGAACCCGAAGGCCCGCAACAAGGGCAAGAAGGGCAAGAAGCGCAAGGGCGGACGCGTCACGGAGAAGGGTCCGGCGAAGGTCTCGAAGACGCCGCTGTCGCTTCCGGGGCTCGAAGATGCGCTGTCCGGCATGGACGACGGCGACTTCCCCGGGCTCACCTGATCCACACGGATCGGGTCCGAGGGTTGGAAGACCCCATCCGGCCAGATTGAATTGTCTGGTTGCCCGGCCCTGACTCGCCGCGCAGAACCCTTTCACCAACTTCCAGGAAACGAACCACACATGGCCGTCAAGCTCCGCCTCATGCGGATGGGCAAGAAGAAGCAGCCCACCTACCGCGTCGTCGCCGCCGATTCCCGCTCGCCCCGCAACGGGCGTTTCATCGAGATCATCGGCACCTACGAGCCCCGTCAGGATCCGTCGATCATCAAGATCGACAACGAGCGGGCCGTCCACTGGCTCCAGCACGGCGCCCAGCCCACCGATCGCGTGGCCAAGCTGCTGAAGATCAGCGGCGCGTGGACCGAGCACACGGGCGAGACCGTCGACGCGGCGGTGCCCACAGCGGCGCCGAAGAAGAGCAAGAAGCAGGTCGAGAAGGACGCCGAGGCCGCCGAGGCTGCGGAGACCCAGGCCGACGAGCCGGTCCTGGCCGACGAGCCCGACGAGGCCGCCGCCGAAGCTCCGGCTGACGCGGATCCGGCGGATGCCGGCGACAGCAATGGAGAAGAAGAGTGAGCTCCGAAGCGGCCAAGTCCGTCTGTGAATACGTCGTCAAGCAAATTGTCGACAACCCCGACGCCGTGAACGTCGAGCTGTCCGATCGTGACGGGGGCTTCCGCCTCGATGTCACCGTCGGCGACGGCGACATGGGTCGTGTCATCGGCAAGCGGGGCCGCGTCGCCTCTGCGATCCGCACCGTCGTCCGGGCCGCCGGCCACGAGGACGACACCACGATCGACGTCGAGTTCGTCGACTGAGTTCGAACCCGCGTCCGATGCTCGAAGTCGGACGCATCACTCGCCCGCACGGTGTGCGCGGTGACGTCAACGTCCTGCTCACCTCGAACCGCACGGAGCGGGTCGCGAAGGGTTCGGTGTTGTACACCGACGACGGTCCGTTGACCGTCCGTTCGTCGCGTCCGCACAAGTCCGGCTACATCGTGACGTTCGCCGAGTGCACCGACCGCGAGCGGGCCGAGGAGCTGCGCGACACGATCCTGCGGGGCGAGCCGATCGACGACCCCGAAGAGCTGTGGGTTCACGAGCTGATCGATGCCGTCGTCGTCGACGCCGACGGGATCGAGCGGGGCCGGGTCACCCAGGTCCTCGAGAACCCTGCGAGCGACATCCTGGAGACGGATGCCGGGCACCTCGTGCCCGTGCAGTTCGTGACCGCCGTCGAACCGGGGGAGCGGATCACCGTGGAGACGCCCGACGGGCTGTTCACGATCGACGGCGACGGCGACGGCGACGGCGACGGCGAGGGCGACGGCGGGGACGAGCGATGAGCCTGCGGATCGATGTCTTCTCGATCTTTCCCGAGATGGTCGACAACGGTGCGGGTGAGTCCGTGATCGGCCGCGGCCGCAGCGAGGGACACCTCGACATCCGCGTGCACGACCTGCGCATGAGGACGACGGACGTGCACGCCACGGTTGACGATGCGCCGTTCGGTGGAGG
This sequence comes from Acidimicrobiales bacterium, assembly GCA_021604885.1. Lineage (GTDB taxonomy): Bacteria > Actinomycetota > Acidimicrobiia > Acidimicrobiales > Aldehydirespiratoraceae > JAJRXC01. Next base: position 293 of record BQJV01000357.1, on the reverse strand, counting down.
CGCCGGGATGGTGATGATGCCCGAGCCGCTGTTCGGGGCCGTCGAAGCCGTCGACCCGCCCCGTCCGCTGCTGTACCTCTCGCCGGCGGGTCGCCCGTTCGATCAGGCCATGGCCCGCGAGCTGGCCGGATCCGGCGGCTTCTCACTGCTGTGCGGCCGCTACGAGGGCGTGGACGAGCGGGTCCGCGAGCATCTGGTCGACGATGAAGTGTCCGTCGGGGACGTCGTCCTCGCCGGTGGTGAGGTCGCCGCTCTGGTCGTCATCGAAGCGGTCGGTCGCCTCGTGCCGGGCG
>BQJV01000356.1 GCA_021604885.1 Acidimicrobiales bacterium | reverse complement strand
GAATCTGCCCCTACCGGTCTCCCGGAGCGTCCGACCGACGTTGTGCAGGTGAGATGATGCCGTGCGTGGCCAACCCCGACGAGCCCCTGAGCTCGGGCTTCGACGCCCTGTCGATGGCCCGCGCCGGCGAGGCGGTCGGGTTCGACCACCTCTACCGCTCCGGCGCCGGGCCGATCACCGCCTTTGCCCGCTCCCGCGGCGCGACGGACCCCGAAGGCGCGTGCAACGAGACGTTCCTCCGCGCGTTCCGTTCGCTCGACACGTTCGAGGGGGACGAGGACGCGTTTCGACGCTGGACGTTCTCGATCTGTCGGAACCTGATCATCGACGCCCACCGTCATCGCGCCCGACGGCCGGCGGAGATCCAGACGGACCCGCCCGAGACGCAAACGCCCGGCGCCGAGGAGATCGCGCTGCTCCGGCTCGGTGACGAGAACGTCCGGCGGATCCTCGCGCCGCTCACGGACGAGCAGCGCGAGGTGATCGTGCTCCGCCTGGTCGCCGACCTCTCGCTGGCCGACACCGCGGCGATCGTCGGCCGACCGGTGTCGGCCGTGAAACGTCTGCAGGCCCGCGCCCTCAAGCGGCTGCAGTCGCGCATTCTCTCGGAGGAGGTCTCCCCGTGAACGACCGAAACGTTGATGGGGGTGACATGAACCCCGACGCCCTCTCCGCTGAGCAGCTCGCAGCGCTCCTCGACACAGACCCCGGTGCCTTTCCCGGACACCCTGTGGCCGATGCGCTTCGGGCGGCCCGGGCCTCGCTGGACGCCGAATCGGCGCCGGTGCCCGCCGCCGCGCTCGCGGAGATCCTCGCCGGGGGTCGTGTGACCCGACCCATCCCCCTCTCCTCCGTCGCCGAAACGGTCATCGACCTCGAGGCGGAGGAGCCTCGCACCAGGAGAACCCCCGTGTTGCAATCCATCGCCGCCTTCGTCGGCACCATCGCCGGAAAGCTCGTCATCGGGACGACCGTCGCGGCCGCATCCGTCGGCGCCGCCCATGGCGCCGGATTCGTCACCGTTCCCGGTCTTCCCGAGATCGATGAGCCCGCCGTGGTCGAGACACGGGACGACGACGCGGACGAACTCGGCGGCGATGACGCCGAGGACATCGTCGACACGCCAGACATCGACGACGATGCCGACAACAGCGACGACTCGGCGACGGACGACCCCGATGACTCCGACGCCGACGCCCAGTCCGCCTCCGACGACTCCGACGATGCCGACACCCAGTCCGACTCCGACGATGCCGACACCCAGTCCGACTCCGATGACTCCGACGCGGACGGCGATGACGACTCGGATGCCGACGACTCGCCGACGACCTCGACGATCCCGTCGAACACGATTGCCGACCAGCAACACACGTACACAGAGGCCGGTGTCGGCACATCCGTGGTCGCCGTCGAGAACGGGCAGCTCGTGTTCGTGAGCGCCGCCCCGGCGGCCGGTTGGACGCTGCGGGAAGCGGGCCCCGACGAGGACGGCGTCGACACCTCCTACGAACAGGGAGATCTGGAGGTCGACATCGACTTCGAGATCGAGGACGGGCGTCTCCGGATCCGGGTGCGGACCGAGAACGACGAATCCGACGAGCGCACCGAGGTCTTCCACTGGGTCGACCTCTGAGGGTCAGGCCGGGACGTCCTCAGCCGGTTTGGACTTCCCGATCCGCACATAGATCTCATCCGGTATGTCGGTGGGCCGTCGGTACACATGGTGTACACACGGCTCACCGGCGCGTTCGGGCGGGAACTCCACCGACGTGAGCCGCCCGTTCGCCTCCACGGACTGCATCTCGTTGTTCACCGAGCAGTGGGCGCAGTACACCCACATCGACTCCCGCCCGAAGGTGCGCGGGCCGCGCTCCTGCAGGACGAGCAACGCGTCGTCGCCCTCATAGGCGCCCGAGTCCACCAACCAACCACCGGAGCCGCATCGGAACGACATGACGATCTTCTCGTCGTCCGCCGTGATGTCGACGTCTGCCCCGTTAGCCAGCATCGCCCGGGCCACAACCTTGGCCCGCACCTCCGCCGGCACCGACCACCAGTCGTTCTCCGGAAGCGAACGCGCCGCCAGGTTCCGTTCGCCGAACCGGCGGAGCGCGTCCTCCACGGCCGCCTCACCCTCGGTCTCTCCGATCCAGGACAGCAGCTCCGCGATCCAGCGGATCGAGTACTGCTTGAGCTCCCGCGCCTGGCGCTCCGCCCGATCGAGCTGATCAGCGACGAGGCCGTGGTCCCCGGCCTCGAGTGCCGCTCGGGCCTGGGCGAGATGAGACGTGCGGTCGATGCCGTCGTCGGGGATGGTCACCCCCTGATCGTCGCATCCCGACTCGCACCGCGCCACGACACCGGGCAGGCTGCGCGATGCTGACATGCTGCGGAAAGGGTGGACGGGTAGGTGACTGACGACCGGATCGAGCTCATCTCGTTCGAGCATGCGACGTCGCCGACCCCCGATGAGACCGAACCGGTCGACCGGCCCCGCCGCAGCCCGCGGCTCCAGGTCGCGTTGGCGCTCCTGGGGGCCGCAGCCGTCGTCGCCGGGCTCGCCTTCCTCGTTGCCGACGATGATGGCGACGAAGCGATGGACCCGGCGTCGACCACCACGACGACGACCACCACCACTCGCCCGCCCGCATTCTCGCAGGCCGTGTACCGCACCATCGGACCGTCGCTCGTGCTCATCGAGACCGACATCGGCGACGGTGGCCTCGGTTCGGGCGTGGTGATCAACGCGGAAGGACTCGTCCTCACCGCCCACCATGTGGTCGACGGCGCGACGACGATCCAGCTCCACTTCGCCGATGGCACGGTCACCGAGGCTGCCGTCGCCGACGCGACTCCGGAGATCGACATCGCCGTGCTCTCCCCGATGCAGCAGCCGTCCCTCGTCATCCCGGCGGTGCTGGGCGGGGGCGTCACGGTCGGCCAGGAGGCCTACGCCGTCGGCCACCCACTCGGGCTCACGACGTCCCTGAGTGCTGGCGTCATCTCCGGCCTCGACCGCTCCATTCCCCTCGACGACGAACGCTCACTCGACGGGCTGATCCAGTTCGACGCCGCGGTGAATCCGGGCAACAGCGGCGGCCCCCTCCTCGATCGCAACGGCGTCGTCGTCGGCATCGTCACCGCATTGGCGAACGTCACCGAGGACGCCTCGTTCAGCGGCATCGGCTTCGCCGTGCCCATCAGCACCGCCGGCGGCGGCCTCGCTCCCGGCCAATGACCCGTCCGTCCCCGCCCACGCTCATGCAAGGAACCACGCCATGACATCCGCATCCGATGCCGGCACCCCGCTCGAACAGGTGCTCTACGAGGTGAAGAAGGTGATCGTCGGACAGGACGCCCTGCTCGAGCGCCTCCTCGTCGCGGTCCTCGCCCGCGGCCACATTCTCGTGGAGGGCGTGCCCGGTCTCGCCAAGACCATGGCCATCAAGACCCTCGCCGGAGCCGTCGGCGGCCGGTTCCAACGCATCCAGTTCACGCCCGACCTGATGCCCGCCGACCTGATCGGCACCCGCGTCTACAACCAGCAGACCGGCGAGTTCGGCACGACCCTCGGCCCGGTGTTCACCAACATGCTGCTGGCGGACGAGATCAACCGCGCGCCGGCCAAGGTCCAGAGCGCCCTGCTCGAGGTCATGCAGGAACGCCAGGTGACGATCGGGCTCGAGACCCATCCCGTGCCGGAACCGTTCCTCGTCATGGCGACCCAGAACCCGATCGAGAGCGAGGGCGTCTACCCCCTCCCGGAGGCGCAGGTCGACCGCTTCATGATGAAGGTGCTGATCGACTACCCGTCGCCCACCGAGGAGTTCGTGATCGTCGAGCGGATGACAGCGACTCTCGCGGCGGTCGAACAGGTGCTGAGCAGCGACGACCTCCTCGCCTACCAGCGAGCTGCCGACGCGGTCTACGTCGACCCGACCCTCATCGAGTACGGCGTGAAGCTCGCCGCCGTCACCCGCGCGCCTGAGCTCGCCGGCCGGCCCGAGCTCGCCCGCTACGTCACCCACGGCGCGAGCCCGCGGGCGTCGATCAACCTGGTGCTCGCGGCGCGGGCCCTCGCCTACCTCCGCGGCCGCGACTACGCACTCCCGAACGACATGGC
>BQJV01000355.1 GCA_021604885.1 Acidimicrobiales bacterium | reverse complement strand
TGTGCGAGCGCGGCGATCGTGCGCACGCCCGGCGTGGGGAAGCGCGTGAGCTCGGGAAGGTCACGGTCCTCGATGGCCGGCAGCGCGGCGGTTGCCCGCTCGAGGTTCGCTGCATAATCGCAGGAAGGACAGCGGACGACGTCGTCCTCTCCCGCGGGCGAAGGCACCATGAACTCCGTGGATCCCGATCCGCCCATTGCGCCGGAGGACGCTTCGACGGGCATCGCGGGAAGCCGGAGTCGCTCGAAGATTCGGACGTAGGCGTCGTGGTGGAGTTGGAAGTTGGCGTCGAGCCCGGCCTCGTCGATGTCGAACGAGTAGGAGTCCTTCATCGCGAACTCGCGCACGCGCAACAGCCCGCTCTTCGGCCGGGGTTCGTCGCGGAACTTCCATTGGATCTGGTACCAGATCTGGGGCAGCGACTTGTACGACGTGATCTCGAGCGCGAGGTCGGTGAAGACCTCCTCGTGGGTCATGCCGAGAGCGTTCTCGGTGCCCCGACGGTCGATGACGCGAAACATCTCGTCGCCCATGACGTCCCACCGGCCGGACTTCTTCCACAGCGAGGCCGGGTGCATTCCGGGCAGGAGGAACTCCTGACCGCCGATCGCGTTCATCTCCTCACGCACGATCGCGGCGACCTTCTCGTGCACCTTCAACCCGAGCGGCAGCATCGAATAGTGGCCCGCGTGGAGCTGGCGGATGAAGCCGCCCTGGACCAGCAGCTTGTGGCTCGCGGCTTCGGCGTCGGCCGGCGCATCGCGCAGCGTGGGGATGTGGAGTTTCGACCAGCGCATGGCCAGCAACCGTACCGCTTGGCGGTCGCGCCACCCCGCGACTTTGCCCGGGACTACGGTCGATGCATGAACCGGCGATGGGTGTTCCTCGCGGTGGTCGCGGCGGTCGTGGTGTTCGTCGTGCTGCTCACGTCGGATCCACCGTCCGAGGGTCGGCGCCAGGAGATGGCGATGCCGAGCGGCGACGAGGCGTTCGAGATCACGCTGCACGACGCCTTCATCGACGACGGCGCAGTCACGCGGGCGTGGGCCGTGGACCCGCACGCCGTGCTCGGCGATCTGGTCGCCGATGAGGAACGGGAGCTTCGTTTCCACCGCGACGTCGGCGGCTACGACGGCGTCGCGATCTACACGGTGTTCCCCAACTGCCCGTTTGCGCCCGAGGTGCGCGTCGAGATGACCGGCGAGAACATGGACATCGATCTGCGGAGCTCCGGTGGGTGCGACGCCGACTCGATGAGGGCCACGCGAGCGGTCGCCCTCGAGTTCGCCGACGGTGTCGAGCCCAGCGCCATCGGTCTCACGCACCGGGACCCGTGAGCCCGATGCCTCGGCGTTCCGTCATGCGGTACCGTTCCGGCATGCAGAACGCTGACGCGGGAGCGACGACGGCGCCGGGGCCACGTCGACGCCGCAAGGGTCGCACCTACGGTCGTCCGCTCGACCGGCTGACCACGCCGCTGGTGCGCGTGGACGGCGAGTTGCAGGCCGCCACCTGGGACCAAGCGCTCTCCCGCGCCGCCGAGGGATTCGAGCGGATCCGCGACGAGCACGGCGGCGAGGCGTTCGGCATGTTCAGCTGCTCGAAGGGCACGAACGAGATGAACTATGCGGCGCAGAAGTTCATCCGCACCGCCATGGGGTCGAACAACATCGACTCCTGCAATCGAACTTGACACGCTCCCTCCGTCGTCGGTCTGGCGACAGTGTTCGGAGCGGGCGGAGGCACCTGTTCCTACGAGGAGATCGAGGAGACCGACGTCATCCTCCTGTGGGGATCGAACGCCCGTGAGGCGCACCCGATCTTCTTCCACCATCTGCTGAAGGGGATCGACAACGGCGCCCGGATGTTCGCCGTGGATCCGCGCCGCAGCAGCTCGGCGAAGTTCGCCGACGTGTGGCTCGGGCTCGATGTCGGCTCCGACATCGCGATGGCGAACGCGGTCGGCCGCGAGATCATCGCCGCGGGCCTGCACGACGAGCGGTTCATCGCCCACTCGACGGATGGCTTCGAGGCGTACAAGGCGCATGTCGAGTCGTACACGCTGGACGAGGCGGAGCGTCTGACGGGCGTCCCCGCCGCGGCGATCCGCGACATGGCCCATGCCTACGCCACGGCCGAGACGGCCCAGATCCTGTGGACGCTCGGCATCACCGAGCACCACAACGCCGTCGAGAACGTGCTGTCGCTCTGCAACCTCGCCCTCCTGACCGGTCATGTCGGTCGCTGGGGGAGCGGCCTCGTGCCGCTGCGCGGGCAGAACAACGTGCAGGGCGGTGGCGACATGGGAGCCCTGCCGGACAAGTTCCCGGGCTTCCAGGACATCGGTGACCCGGCCGTGCAGGCGAAGTTCGAAGCGACCTACGGGACGGCGTTGCCCGATCGACCGGGCAAGCACCTCACGCTGATGTTCGAGGCGATGGACGAGGGGTCGATCAAGGGCGTCTACGTCATCGGCGAGAACCCGGCCGACAGCGAGGCCGATGTGGCGCACGCCCGCGCGCTGCTGTCCGGCCTCGACCTGCTCGTCGTGCAGGACATCTTCCTGACCCGCACGGCGGAACTGGCCGACGTGGTGCTTCCGGCATCGGTCGGGTGGGCCGAGTGCGACGGCACGGTCACGTCGTCGGAGCGCCGGGTGCAACGGGTGCGCGCCGCGGTCTCGCCGCCCGGGGAGTGCCGCCACGATCACGAGATCCTCGGCGACCTCGCGACACGCCTGGGCGTGGACTGGGGCACGCCGTCGCCGGAGGATCTCTGGGACGAGCTCCGTTCACTGTCGCCCCTCCACGCGGGCATGTCCTACGAGCGGCTCGAGTCCGAACGTGGTCTCCAATGGCCGTGCCCCGATCTCGACCACCCGGGCTCGCCGTTCCTGCACGGCTGGCTCCACGAAGGGGACCTCGGCGGGCGAGGGCCTGCGCCGTTCAGCATCACCGACTTCGAGGGGCCGAAGGAGCAACTGACCGACGCGTTCCCGCTACGGCTCACCACCGGGCGTGCTCTGGACAGCTACAACACCGGCGTGCAGTCAAACGCCTTCGCGTCCCCGATCCGCTACGGCGACGAGATCGACGTGAACCCGGCCGACGCGGCACGGCTCGGGGTCGTTGACGGCGAGCGGGTGCTCGTGTCGTCGCCCCGTGGGGCCGTGGAGATGCACGTGCGCGTGCAGGTCGATCTCCCCATCGGCCTCACCTTCACCACGTTCCACTTCCCCGAGCTGGTCGACATCAACACGCTCACCAACGACGAGTGGGACCCCCGTTCCGGCACCGCTGAGTTCAAGGCCGCGTCGATCCGTATCGAGAAGCTGGCGGCGGCGGCCGATGGCTGATCTGTTCATCGGCCCGGATCTCGCCGACGACGTCGAGATCGCCGCGGTCACCGCGGCGATCGGTCACGATCCGGCCGTGGTGCACGAGACCGAGCGGCTCGTGATCGGCGGCGGCACGCGCCGTCGCGAACGGCGCCACCTGCTGTTGCCCGCGCTGCATGCGCTGCAGAACGCCAAGGGATGGATCTCGCCCGGTGGGCTCAACCATGTCTGCGAACTGCTCCAGGTGCCGCCGGCCGAGGCGTACGGCGTGGCCACGTTCTACGAGATGTTCCGCGTCGACGACCCGGGCCACAGCGACGACGTGGTGCACGTGTGCATCGACGCCGCCTGCCAGATCGCGGCCAACGTGGAGTTGATCGCCGAGCTCGAGGCGGCCGGCCGTGCGGTCCATCGCTCGCCCTGCCTTGGCCAGTGCGAGCGCGCGCCCGCCCAGTTCGTGCAGGGGGTGGGCGGGCCGGATGCCGTGCCGGCCGACGAGATCCCCGTTGATCTCCGGGTGCCTCAGCAGGGTGATCCCGCGCTGCGTCTCCTGCGCAACGTCGGCATGGTCGATCCCACGTCGCTCGAGTCCTATCGGGCCGCCGGGGGCTTCGCGGCGCTGACGCGGGCCATCGAGCTCGGGCCGGCCGCGGTGTGCGACGCGATCGCGGACTCCGGCCTGTCCGGACGCGGCGGTGCCGCGTTCCCGACCGGCGTGAAATGGAAGGCCGTCGCCGCGGAGCAGGGCCGCCCGAAACACGTCGTCGCCAATTGCGACGAGAGCGAGCCGGG
>BQJV01000354.1 GCA_021604885.1 Acidimicrobiales bacterium | reverse complement strand
CCGTGATCCTCTTCGAGGGCGACGACTACATCGGCCACGCGGTGAACATCGCGGCTCGCCTCTGTGACGAGGCTGCGCCGCGTGAGGTGTTGGCCACGGAGGAGGCCGTGTCACCGTTGCTCGTGGACATCGCCGTGGAATCGGCGGGGGACCGGCGGATCCGGGGCGTCGAGGATCTGATCCCGTTGCTGCGCCTGACCGCCCGGGTCTGACCGTGCTTCCGGACGACCGCGCCGAGTGGACGGCGTTCGAACGTGCCGTGGGCGATGTGCTCGACCGGCTCCGCCCGGGTGACCTGGTCACCTACGGCGACGTCGCAGCCGAGGCTGGGTTTCCGGGCGCAGCGCGGGCGGTCGGTTCGATCCTGCGCAAGTCCGACGGGATCTTTCCGTGGTGGCGTGTCGTCAGCGCGTCCGGGCGTCTGTTGCGAGACCACGAGGTCGAGCAGACGGAGCGGCTGACGGCGGAGGGCATCGAGGTCCGCGACGGGCGGATCCGGGGCTGATTCGCCGCCTCGCCAGACTCCGCCGGTATCCTTGGCGACTCGATGTCAGAAACCGCCCCCACAACCTCGTTTGAGGCGCTGGGTCTGAGCGACGAGATCGTCGATGCCCTCAACGAACGTGGCATCACGTCGCCCTTCCCGGTCCAAGCCCTCACCATTCCCGACGCTCTCGCCGGCCGCGACGTCTGCGGCAAGGCCCAGACCGGCTCGGGGAAGACCCTCGCCTTCGGCCTGCCCGTTCTCCAGCGCATGGCCAAGGCCGCTCCGTCCCGCCCGACAGGTCTCGTGCTCGTGCCCACCCGCGAGCTCGCCAACCAGGTCACCGAGGAGCTCGACCCGGCCGCACGCGCCGTCGGACGCAGCGCGCTCGCGATCTATGGCGGCGCACCGATGGAGAAGCAGATCGAGCGCCTGGAGCAGGGCGTCGACCTCGTCGTCGCCACCCCCGGTCGCATGATCGATCTCATCGACCGCGGGGCGGTCTCGGTCGCCGACGTCGCCCACGTCGTGGTCGACGAGGCCGACCGCATGGCCGACATGGGGTTCCTTCCCCAGGTCGAATGGATTCTGCGCAACATCGACGCCTCGCACCAGACCCTGCTGTTCTCGGCGACGCTCGACGGGGTCGTCAACACCCTGATCAAGCGCTACCAGACCGACCCGTCGATGCACGAGGTCGAGGGCAAGGAAGTCACCGTCGAGGAGATGACCCACCGGTTCATCGCCGTCCACAAGATGGACAAGTCGAAGGTCGCCGCCACGATCGCGAAGTCCACCGGACGCACGATCATGTTCACGCGGACGAAGGCCATGGCCGACCGGCTCGCCGACGATCTGCGGGACTTCGGGGTCAAGGCTGCGCCGATCCACGGCGACCTCCGCCAGACCTCCCGTGAGAAGTCCCTCAAGGACTTCAGCGACGGGAAGCTCGAAGCGCTCGTCGCGACCGACGTGGCCGCCCGCGGCATCCATGTCGACGATGTCGACGTGGTCATCCAGTACGACCCGCCGGGCGATCACAAGACCTACCTCCATCGCGCCGGTCGCACCGCGCGTGCAGGCGAGTCCGGTCTCGTGGTCACCTTGTCGATGTGGGACGAGGAGCTCGAGGTCAAGCGACTGCAGAAGCGGATCGACGTGATCCAGCCGCTCACCGAGATGTTCTCCAACGACGAGCGGCTCAATGACCTCGCAGCCTGGGATCCCTTCGCCTGATCCCGTTCGCCCGGCGTTGATCAGCGCATGGGCCGACATCGGTTCCGAACGTGACCATGCGGCGGTGCTCGCCGCGGCTGTCGCCGTCGTCGCGCGGGCCATGTCGGTCGACGTGGCGCTCGAGGTCGACGGGGTGCGCGTGGCTCCCGATGCCGCGCTCCTCGAGTTCGAGGCCGACCCGCTCGTGCTCAGCGAGAGGGGGCCGTGGCTTCCCGGCCTGCTGCGCGAGACCTTGTTGGACCGTCGGTCACGGGCGGCCGGCGGTGTGCACCACACCGCGCCGGACGTCGCCGCGGCAGTGGTGGACGTGGCGGCGCAGGTCCGACCGTTCGGCGCAGAGGACATCGTGCTCGACCCTGCGGTCGGCGGCGGCGCGTTCCTCCTGGCCGTCGCCGATCGACTTCCGGGCACGCCCGCCGAGGTGATCGGCCGGCTGCGCGGCGTCGACACCGACCCGTTGGCGGTTGCCACCTCGGTCGCGGCAGTGCGTCTCTGGGCCGGGGGGGCGCCGGTCACGGAGCATGCGTTCCGGGTGGGGGACGGGCTCGCCGAGGCACCGGACGAGCGGATCGACTGGGTCATCGGCAACCCGCCGTTCCTGGCCCAGCTGCGCTCCGAGACCGTGCGCGATCGCGACCGCCACGCCTCCTTGCGCTCGCGTTGGCCCGAACTCGGGGCCTACACCGACGACGCGGCGGCGTTTCTTCTCGCCGGTGCTGACCTGGTCGACCCGGACGGCGTGGTTGCGTTGGTGCAGCCGGCCTCGGTGCTGTCGGCTCGGGATGCCGCGGCCGTGCGAACCCGACTCATGGCGGACGCGCCCCTCCGGGCGATCTGGGTGGACGACGGTCGGCGCTTCGATGCCGCCGTCGACACGGTCGCCCTGGTGCTCCGACGCGGTGCCGACGCCGGGCCGGTCGCGCGCTTCGCCGGCGTGCCGCCCGTCGCCCGCGGCGAGGTTTCGCCGGGTGATCGGTGGGCCGGGCTCCTGATCGAGGATCCGGCGGCGGTGTTGGACGACGACGAGTTCTCGTCAGCGGGCGCCGTCGGTGATGTCGCCACCGTGACCGCCGGCTTTCGTGACCAGTTCTACGGGCTCCGGGGCGCCGTCCACGACGACCCGGCGGGGGAGTACCGGCTGATCACCTCCGGCCTCATCGACCCGCTGGAGGATCGATGGGGCACCGTCCCTTGCCGGTTCGACGGTGCGCGCTGGTCGCACCCGGCTGTGCGACCCGCCGACGTCGACGCGTCGATCGCGGCGTGGGTCGAGACGCGGCTGCGGCCCAAGCTGCTGCTCGCCAGCCAGACCAGGACGATCGAGGTGCTGATCGACGACGCCGGGGTGACGGTGCCGTGCACGCCCGTCGTCAGCGTCGAACCGATCGATGATGCGCCGTCGCTGGCGCATCTCGCCGCGGCGCTCTCCTCGCCCGTCGCGACCGCGCTCCTGCTCCGTGAGGCGGCCGGTTCGGCCCTGTCGGGCGACGCGATGCGGGTCAGCGCGTCGGCGATCGCGGCCCTGCCGCTGCCGGTTCCGGGTGCGGCGTGGGACGCGGCGGCGGCGCTGGTCACCCGCCGCATGGAGGACGAGACGGCGGTGACGGTCGGGGAGATCGGCGACGCGACGATGGCCGCGTACGGCGTCGAGGGGCGGCCCGATCTGCACAAATGGTGGCATTCACGACTTCCCCGCCGATAGGGTGCCGACAACATTCAGAGCGGTTTGTGGAGTCTCGCCCCGGTGAGATGATGCGAACCCGGCAACCTGGGACCAGACACCCAAGGTGCCCACCCGCTTCGGCGGGGATGTGGTGGGGGTTTCGGCCTCTGCAACGAAGTGTCTGATGGTCCGCCATCATCCACTGGGCGCCTGAAGGTCAAAGTCCCGAGAATCTCTCCGTGGACCAATCCGACCCGCAGCCTCTCAGCTTCGATCCCCATCGGCGCTACGCCGATGACCTCCCCGCGTCCGGCGCGTGGCGACCGGGGGATCCCGTGGGGCGGCGTCGCTTCGTCACCGTGACCGACGGGCGGCCGTTCGCGCTCGAAGGCGGCGGACGGATCGACGAGGTCGTGATGGCATACGAGTCGTGGGGCGAGCTCAACGCCGACGCGTCGAATGCGGTACTCGTGTGCCACGCCCTCACCGGCGACTCGCACGCCGCGGGCCGCATCGAGATGGGTCACGCCGCCGACGGTTGGTGGGACGACCTCATCGGACCGGGTAAGGCACTCGACACCGATCGCTGGTTCGTCGTCTGTGCGAACGTGCTCGGCGGCTGTCAGGGCAGCACGGGACCGTCGAGCCTGGTCCCCGGCACCGATCGGCCCTACGGCGCCTCGTTCCCCCAGGTCACGATCCGCGACATGGTGCGGGCCCAGCGGCGTCTGGCCGACCGCCTCGGGATCGGCCGGTG
>BQJV01000353.1 GCA_021604885.1 Acidimicrobiales bacterium | reverse complement strand
GTTCAGCGCCACTGCCGAACGGGCCGCCGAGCAGGAACGGGCATCCGCGATGCTCTTCGAGAAGGCGGACGCCTACGAGCTCGACATCCACGGCTTCCGCGAGAACCTGTTCCCCGATCAGTGGGCGGCGCTCAAGGCGGTCCTGCACGACACCGCTGCGTTCGCGCCCGATCTGGTCCTGACCCATCGTCGCGAGGACCGCCACCAGGACCACGCAACGATCGCGGATCTGACCTGGCACACCTTCCGCGATCATCTGGTGCTGCAGTACGAGATCCCGAAGTACGAGGGCGACCTCGGCTCGCCCAACGCCTATGTGCCCGTCGACGACAGGGTGATCGAGCGGAAGGTGGAGATCATCCGCACGGCATTCGCCAGCCAGGCCGACAAGCAGTGGTTCGACGCCGACACGTTCAAGGGCCTGGCCCGGATCCGCGGGGTCGAATGCAACCAGCGCTGGGCCGAGGCGTTCCACAGCACGAAGTTCATTCTCTAGCGAAGCGAGATTCCCCCACATGCGCGTCCTTGTCACCGGTAGCGACGGCTACATCGGTTCGATCCTCAGCCCCATGCTCGAGCGCGCCGGCCACGACGTGGTCGGCCTCGACACCGGCCTGTTCCAGCATCTCACGTTCGAAACAGGGGACGTCCGGGACAACAGCGTGCCGACCACGACGTGGGGCGACGTGCGCGACATCGGCGCCGAGGTCTTCGCGGGCATCGACGCCGTGGTGCATCTCGCCGCGCTCTCGAACGATCCGTTGGGCAACGTCGACCCCGACCTCACCTACGGCATCAACGAGCGGGCATCCGTGCGCATGGCCGAACTCGCCAAGGCGGCCGGTGCGCAGCGATTCGTGTTCGCCTCGTCGTGTTCGCTCTACGGGGCCGGCGACGGCACCCTGCTCGACGAGACCGCCGCGTTCAACCCGGTCACGCCGTACGGCGAGTCGAAGGTGAAGGCCGAGTTCGCCATCGCCGAACTCGCGGACGACAGCTTCCACCCGACCTACATGCGCAATGCGACGGCCTACGGCTCGTCGCCCAAGCTGCGCATGGATCTCCTGATCAACGACATCACCGCGCGGGCCGTGGTCGAGGGCCGAATCGTGTTGATGAGCGACGGCACGCCGTGGCGTCCCTTCGTGCACGTGGCCGACATCGCCCATGCCGTCGAGGCCGTGCTGTCCGTGGACGACGTCGAGCGGGTGCACGATCGGCCGTTCAACGTCGGCCGGACCGAGGAGAACTACCAGGTCATCGAGGTCGCCGAGATGGTGGCCGAGGCCGTGCCGGGCGCGGAGATCTCCGTCGCCGAGGGCGGCGGCGCGGACAAGCGCGACTACAAGGTCGACTTCACCCGCATCGCCACCGAGCTGCCGGAGTTCGAGCCGAAGTTCACCGTTCGTTCGGGCATCGCCCAGATGGCGGACGACTTCCGGGCCGCCGGGCTGGACATCGACACACTGTTCTCCGACCGGTTCATTCGTCTCAAGCGGCTCGACGCGCACCAGAGCGCCGGCCGGCTCGACGCTTCCGTTCGCTGGACTCCGGGTCACGCACCGGGATGACCGATGTCGTCTGCCGAAGCTGCGGTCACGCCGCGCTCGCGACGGTGTTCGACGCGCCCTCGGTTCCGGTCGAGAACTCGCGTCTCTACGCCGACGAGGCATCCGCTCGGGCCGTCGCCCGCGGTGATCTCGTCATCCAGCAGTGCGAACGCTGCGGGTTCGTGCAGAACTCGGCGTTCGACCCGACGCTCGTCGTCTACGACGACGACTACGAGGACGCCCAGGGACACTCGGCCGTCTTCCAGGCGTTTGCGACCCGCGTCATCGACGAGCTGATCGACACCTACGACCTGCAGGGTGCGCGGGCGCTCGAGATCGGGTGCGGCAACGGCGACTTCCTGCGCCGGTTCTGCGCCGCGTCCGGCGGCACGGGTGTCGGACTCGACCCCGCGCTGGGGTCGGACGCGGGCGTCGACGGGCCGGTCGAGCTGCGCGCGGAATCGTTCACCACCGGGTCGGGTCACTTCGATGCCGACGTCGTGATCTGCCGGCACACGCTCGAGCATGTGCCCGACATCGCCGCGTTCCTCGCGCTCGTGCGAGCCGAGCTGGCGGACCGTCCGGAGGTCGTGCTCTATCTCGAGGTTCCCGACACCGGACGGATCGCCGACGAGGCCGCGTTCTGGGACGTCTACTTCGAGCACTGCAGCTATGTCGACGAGGGCGGCTTCGCAGATCTCCTGCAGCGCAGCGGATTCGCGGTGGTGCAGTCGCGGCTCGACTACGACGGTCAGTATCTGGTCACCCACGCTCGGCTCGGCACCCGGCAGCCGATCGTGGCGCGTGACTCGCAGCTCGATTTCAGCGCGTTGGCGGACAGTGTCGACCACTGGCGCCGATGGGCGAACGAGCTCGACGAACACGGCCGTCGCGCCGCCGTGTGGGCCGCCAGCTCCAAGGCGGTCGCGTTCCTGTCGGCTCTTCCGGACTTCGCTCCGGTCGTCGCGGTCGACATCAACCCGGCGAAGGCCGGTCGTCATCTTCCGGGCTCCGGACTCGGTGTCTGCGGACCCGACGATCTTCCGGGGTACGAGGTCGATACCGTCGTGGTGATGAACCCGGTCTACATGGACGAGATCCGTGCCGAACTCGATCGCGTCGGCGTACAGGCCGAGCTGGTGGGGTTGGGCGCATGAGGCGCGGTCACTCCCGCGTCGCGGCGGCGTTCGTCCTCCTGGCCCTGTTCGCCTCGGCGTGTGGTGACGACGGCGAGGTGACGGTCGAACGCACCGAGGTCATCGTCGAGCGAGAGCCCGTCATCGCGATTCCGAGTCAGGCTGTCGCGATCGACATCGATGGTGATGGCGAAGAGCGAGTCCGTCTGGACGCGAGCGGCAGCCACGCATTCGAAGGTGCGCAGGTCGTGGACTATCGCTGGAGCCGCGGCCTGGAGGACCTCGCGTTCACCTCGGCCCACACGGCCGACTTCTCGGTCGGCGAGCACGTGGTCACCCTCACCGTCACCGACGACAACGGCCTCTCGGACATCCAGACCATGGTCGTCCGTGTCCTCGAGCCGTATCAGGCGACGGCGGACAGCCCGCTCGTCGATCTGTGGCTCGGCGCCGACGTCAATGCCGGTGACGGTGTCGCCCAGCGCTGGCTCGACATTCCCGGCAACGTGAGCGATCCCGACGGCATCGCGTCGGTGATCTACAGCCTCAATGGTGCACCGTCCGAGGGGCTCACCCTCGGTCCGAACGACCGGCGCCTCGTGCGCGAGGGCGACTTCGTGATCGACATCCTCCGTGAACGACTGGTCGAGGGCACCAACACGGTGGAGATCCGCGCTGCGGACAATCTGGGCGAGGTCACCACGGCCCTGGTGCAGATCATCAACGAACCGCTCGACGATGTGGCGCTGCCCGGCGAGATCAACTGGAGCGAGCAGGAGCTCGACGGTCTCGTCGAGGTGATCGACGGTCACTGGAAGATCGACGGCAACGACCTGATCATCGACGCCGACAGCCTCGGCTACGACCGATTGCTCGGCTTCGGTGACGTCGGCTGGACGGACTTCGACGTCGAGTACACCATCACGATCGAGTCGATCAGCGAGGACTTCAACCCGACGACATCGACCACGCCCGGGTTCGGCATGCTCCTGCGTTGGAACGGCCACAACGAGAGCTTCACACCCGGCTCCCAACCCCAGCAGGGGTTCCGGCCCGATGGCGGCAACACGGACACGCCCTACGGCGCGTTCCCGTTCTACGCGATCGAACTCGAGGGCGACGACGTCCTCGAGATGCAGGACCCGAACGGTGTCGTCATGACCCGCGACTTCACACAGCAGATCACCGTCGGAACGACGTATCACTTCCGGGCCCAGGCGCAGTCGATCGTCGGCAGCGGCGGCTCGGTGTTCCTCGCGAAGCTCTGGCCGGCGAGCGTGGCGGAGCCCGACGAGTGGACGATCAGCTATGTGGCCGGCACCGGCCCCGAGGAGGCGAACGCGGCCACTTCGTGGGCGACGATCACGAAGCTGCCCGCGTTCGCCTCCTCGGGGCCGGTGCCGGCCACATAGCTGATCGTCCACTCGTCGGGCTCCGCCACGCTCGCCGGCCAGAGCTTCGCG
>BQJV01000352.1 GCA_021604885.1 Acidimicrobiales bacterium | reverse complement strand
CGACCCTTTCGTGTCCAGAGATTCCAGGATTGGGGGCGGAATCAGGTGCGTTCGGTGAAGTCGTAGCGGCGGCGGTGGACGCCGAGGACGAGGCCGAGGGCGACGAGCGACGTGATCATCGAGGAGCCGCCGTAGGACACCATCGGCAGCGGGATGCCCGTGACGGGCATCATCCCCATCGCCATGCCGGTGCTCTGGAAGATCTGGAAGAGGAACATCGCCATCACGCCGACCACGATCAACCGGTCGTAGCGGTCCGTCGCCAGCAGGGCGATCCGCCACATGCGAAAGAGCAGCAGGGCGTAGACGCCGAGGAGGAGACCCGCGCCACGAAAGCCCAGCTCCTCCCCCGCCACCGAGAAGATCCAGTCGGTCTCCTGGAACGGCACCAGGTCGCTGCCGGTCTGCGTGCCCTGGAACAGTCCCTGCCCGCCGAGGCCACCGTTGCCGATCGCGATCTGGGACTGCTCCGCGTTGTAGGCCACCCGCTCGAGGTTGGGGTTGTCGAGCGCATCGATCTCCGACTCGCTCAGCAGGAAGACGGTCAGCCGATCCTGCTGGAACTCCGCGAGCACGTCCGACTGGAATGCGCCGACGATCACGGTGAGCGCCACGATCGCCAGCAGGACGATCACCCGCCCTCGGATCTCACTCAGCATGATCATCGCCGCGACGACGACGGCGTAGACGAGCACGGTGCCCATATCCGGCTGCAGCAGGATGAGCCCGACCGGAATCGCGGCGAGCCCGAGCGTGATGAGCAGTCGGCCGAGCGGAATCGACGGCGTCGCCAGGACCGCAGCGAGCGAGATGATCATGATGATCTTGCCGGGCTCCGAGGGCTGGAACGTGAATCCGCCGACCGAGTACCAGGCCTGTGCGCCATTGATGTCCACGCCGATCAGAAGCACGCCCGCCAGCAGGCCGACGAGGCCCACGTAGCCGAGGGCCGTGAACGACCGAAGGCGGCGGACGTCGACCATGGCGGCGCCGAACGCGCAGCCCAGGCCCACGACCGCGAAGAACACCTGGCGCTCGAGGAACGAGGTGTCGGCCGGCTGAACCGCACTGACGGGACCGCGGGTGGCGGAATAGACGAGCAGGATGCCGAGCGCGGTGATGAAGACCGCACAGGCGATCAGGATCGGATCGACGACGAACCACCAGCGTTCGTCGTCGTCCTGTCGGATGCGGGCCCCGGTCGGGCCGTCGAAGGTGTGGACGGTGGTCACTCGTCGCCCCCGCCGTCCGCCTCATCGGTCTCTGCCGCGTCCGAGATCTGTTCGAACTCCAGCCGGTCGATCTCGTCGAACGTGCGCGCTCGGGGCACCTCGTCGAGGGCGATCGGCTCGAGAATGCTCCGCACCAGCGGCGCGGCGGCGGACGCGCCGAAGCCCGACTCCTCGAGCACCGCGGTGATGGCGATCTCGGGCTCACCCTGGTTGGTGGGCCCGTAGGCCGCGAAGAGGCTCGAGTCGGCCTTGCCGTTGACCTCGGCCGTACCCGTCTTGCCGGCAACCGTCCAGAACCCGTTCGGGAAGCCGTCGAACACCGAACGGGCCGTGCCCTGCGGGTGCGTCAACACACCACGGAGGCCCTCGTCGATCTGGGCGAGCTGATCGGCGGGGATCTCCAGGTCACGGAGCACGCGGGGACCGAACGTCGTGTCGGGCGGCTGCACGCCGTCGACTTCCGGATGCACGATCCGGTGCGCGACGTTGATCTGGTGGAGCAGACCGCCGTTGCCGATCGTGGCGTAGGCATTGGTCAGCTGGGCCGGCGTGACGAGCAGCTCGCCCTGACCGATCGACAGGTTGATCGTGTCGCCCGGGAACCATTGCGATCCGTCACGCAGGAACACGCCCTGGTCCGCGAGGAGGTCGAAGTAGTCGCGGTCGGGCACGGCGCCGGTCCGTTCGTAGGGCAGTTGGATGCCGGTGCCTGCTCCCAACCCGAATTCGCGCGCCTTGGCCTGGATCCACTCGTCGCCTTCCGGGCCCTGGGGCAGCTGCCAGAAGCCCTCCCCGGCGAGCTTGTAGAAGAAGACGTCCGACGACACGCTGATCGCCTCCGACAGCCCGACGGTGCGGGGCCTACCGGTGTAGGTGCTGCCGAACTCGCAGGTGTCGGCGGCGTCGAAGTCGTCGCGACAGCGGGAGTAGAAGTAGGTGCCCGTGTCCTCGAGCCGGCCCGGCGACCCGTTGTTCGCTTCTGGGATGATGCTGTCCTCGCCGAGCAGGCCGGCCTCCTCGGCTGCGAGCCCGGTGATCACCTTGAACGTCGATCCCGGCGCGTAGGTGCCCTGGATGCAGCGGTTGAGGATCGGCGCGTAGTTCTCCGGCGAGGTGAGGAGTTCGAACTCGGCGAACGAGATGCCGTTGACGAACTCGCGCGGGTCGTACGTCGGGAAGCTCGCCATCGCCAACAGGTCGCCGTTGCGGGGATCGGTCGCCATCGCGCACCCGGCGGCGCCCACGAAGTCCGGCTCGCCCGGCGCGGCGTCGCGGCGTCGGACCGCCGCGAGCTGCTCGGCGAGCTGTTCCTCGGTCAGGGCCTGCAGATCGACGTCGATCGTCAGGTAGAGATCCGCCCCCGGGATCGGCGCGGAGTTGTACTCGTAACGCTCGCGGATCACTTCCCCGCGATTGTCGACCTCGAGATAGCGCACGCCCGGTACGCCGCGGAGGACGTCCTCGAAAACGCGCTCCACACCGGTCTTCCCGATCTCGTCGGAGAGTTGATACATCTTCGCGCCCGGATCATCGGCGTCGATGCGGGCATTCGCCGACTGCAGTTCGGCCAGCGTGACGGGCCCCACGTAGCCGAGCAGATGAGCGGCAAGTGGACCGAACGGATAGCTCCGCACCGTGCGGCTGGCGACCGCGACCCCCGGGAACGCGTCGGGTCGCTCGCCCAGGTAGACGAGCAGACTCGGATCGACGTCGACCGCGACCGGCACGACATCGAAGCGGCCGTGTTGGACCCGACTGACCTCGTCGACGATGGACTCGAGCTTGGTGAGTCGTCCGGAGCGGCTGATCGCGGTCGCCAGCCGATGGAACATCTCGAGCTGTTCGTCCTCCGTCATCTCCTCGAGGACGGCCTTGTCGACGGTGACGACGTCCACGACCTTGTTGTCGACGATCACGCGACCGTTGCGGTCGAGGATCCGTCCCCGCGGCGCCTCCTCGAAGACCTGGCGCAGCACGAGCGACTCGGCTTCGGCCTGGAACGCCTCCGCCTCGATGCCCTGGAGATACCAGAGGCGGGTGAAGAGCGCGCCGAAGAGCACGAGCGCCACGAACGCGAAGATCCGGAGGCGGAACGGGCCGGCGTCGTCGTCCACGACCATGAGATCTAGTGCCTCCTCACGGTCGAGCGAGCGCGGGGTTGCGGAACTGCACCGGACCGCGGAGGGCCCAGCGGATCGGACGGGCCATCAGCGGCGCGAGCGACCCGTTGAGCGCGCCGGCGATGACCGCGATGCGCAGGAGTTCGAGGTCCACGAGGCCGCGGGCGCCGACGACCTCGCCCAGCAGCGCATAGCCGACGACGGCGGCGAACGTGCCGAGGAACGCCAGCCCGGCGAGCTGGGCACGGGAGTCGTGGAACAGACCGGCTTCGAGCGAGCCGACGACGAACGCCACCGTGGCGAAGGACATCGCCGCGACGCCGAGCGGCGTCGGCAGCCAGACGTCCCAGAGCAGCCCGGCGCCGAAGGCGACGGTCGCGCCCCGTTCCGGCCCGGCGAAGAAGCCGGCGAGCACGGCGACGAGCGCGAGCAACTCGGGGGCCACGTCGAAGACCCGCACGTCCACGAACACCGACAGCTGGAGCACGATCGAGACGAGCAGCACGAGGCCGATCTTGAGGAACGTCACCCGTCCTCCTCCACGGCGTCCGGATCGTCCGGATCGACGACGTCGCTGCCGGGACCGGCGTTCGGCGGGACGACGGTCTGGTCGAGCGGGAACTCCTCGGGCGCGACCTCGAGGACCACGGAGACGAAGTGGAGGTCATCGACGTCGTTCGAGAGCTCGACCTCGACTCGCATGGTGACCTCGTCGACCGCCCTGCCGATCTCGGTGATCACGCCGATCGGGATGTCGGCCGGATAGCTGCTCACCCCCGCGGTCACCACGGCGGTGCCGACCTCGGGGAGCAGCGTGG
>BQJV01000351.1 GCA_021604885.1 Acidimicrobiales bacterium | reverse complement strand
ATCGTCGCCCTCACGGAGACGACGGCTGCGTTCGTCCTCTTCTTCCAGGCGGCCTCGCCGATCCTCGCCGCGATCTGTTCGTGGTTCATCCTGCGCGAGCGCATGAGCCGCGAGTCGCAGATCGCCACGGTCGGGGTGATCGTCGGCGTCGTCATCATGGTCAGTGCCGGGCTCGGCGGCGCGCCGCTCTGGATCGTGCCGGTGGTCGCCGTCATACCGATCGGTTTCGGCTTCTATTCGACGCTCATCCGTGTCGGCGACGACATCGATCCCTCCGTGCCGGTGATCGTCGGGGCGACCACGGCATTGGTGATCTCGCTGCTGGCCACCGCGCTCGGTGACGGCTTCGTGGCGTCGGGGCACGATCGGCTGATCGGGTTCCTCGCCGGCGTGCTGCTGCTCGGCATCCCACTGCCCGTATTCACCTGGGCGAATCGCCACGTTCCGGCGCCGGACGCCGCCCTGCTGCTGATGTCCGAGGTCGTGCTGGGACCGATCTGGATGTGGTGGATCCATGCCGAGGAGCCGACAGCGGAGACGCTGATCGGTGGCTCAGTGATCCTCGCGTCGGTTGTCTGGCTGACGGTGCGGGCCGCCGGCGGGATGGTCAGGATCCTCCGGTCGCCTCGGCCAGTTCGATGATGCCTTCGGCGCACCGGAGCATGTTGGCGCGGTGCTCGTCCTGACGGGCCCGGATGATCTCGGTCTCCTGGTCGGGATTCTCCGAGATGTTCCAGGTCAGGCCGGAGTCGCCTGGGCCGAACCGCATCGCGAACCGCAAGCGTGAGCCGCCGGCGAGCGGGATGATCTCGAGGCGCCACTGGGTGCCCGGCTGGTCGGCGTCGGGACGCTGCACCTTCCAGCCGAAGCAGCGGTTCTCGTCGTAGTGGGTGCACACGCTCGAGGTCTCCCACTCGCCGAAGACGTCGTTGGCGTTGCGTCCCGTGAACCGTTGGCCCTCGCCCGGGTCGCCGTCCCAGGTGGCGCCCTGGAACTCGTCACTCCAGCGGGCGAGGAGGTCGGGATCGGCGATGTACGGCCAGATCGCGCTCGGCTTCGCCTTCGTCTCGACCTCGACGGTCACCCCCGGCCCCGCGGCGAACGAGAGGGGGCCGTCGGCGTTGTCCGCCATCGTGTCGCCCCATCGGTCGACGTAGGTGATCTCGCGGGCGGAGATGCGCGGCGCCGCCTTGAAGTCGGTGCCGACGGTGTAGCCGACGGGTAGCAGGACGATCTGGGTCAGTCCGTCCGGCATGCCGAGGAGCTCCTTGAACTCGTCGGCCTTACTCAGGTGCAGGGTGGTCCACGCGCTGCCGAGCCCGCGCGCCCGCAAGGCGAGACAGAAGCTCCAAGCACCCTGGATCACCGAATCGAAGAGGCCCGGGCGTCCGCTCGCGTCGTGTTCGCCCCAGATCGACACGATCACGATGGCCGGCATGCGCTCGAGGTTCTCCGCGAGGAACGCGGCGGAGGCGAGCACCTTCTCGTTGTGGTGGCCGGTGTCCTTCACACCCTCGTAGCTCGCGATGATCCACTCGCCGCCCGCCTCGCGGTAGAGATCGGCGACCGCCTTCTTCTGCTCAGGATCGCGGATGACCAACCAGCGGCGGGTCGACTGGTTGCCGCCGGTGGGCGACTGCTCGGCGAGGTCGATGCAGTCGTAGAGGAGCTGATCCTCGACCGGCCGATCGAGATCGATGCGTCTGCGCACCGCGCGCGTGGTCGAGAGGACGTGGTCGACGGCTTCGGTGAGCTCGGGCGTGAGTTCCATACACCGGATCATGCCGCGCGAAACTCCGCTCATGGGAAGACTCGACGGTAGGGCAGCAGTGATCACCGGCGCAGCGGGAGGTATCGGCTGGGCGACGGCGCGCCGGTTCGTCGCCGAAGGCGCGAAGGTGGTCGGTCTCGACATCGACGCCGATCGCGGCGCACAGATGGTGGACGACATCGGCGCGGAGCACGTGACATTCGTGCAGACCGACGTCACCGACCCCGAGCAGGTCACTGCCGCGGTCGATGGATGCGTGGCCGATCACGGGCGGATCGACATCCTTTTCAACAACGCCGCGACGTCGACGGGTGGCTATGTCGCCGACCTCGACCTCGCCGGGTTCGACGCGTCGATCAAGCTGATGCTGAACGGTCCGCTCCACGGCATGCAGGCCGCGATCCCGCACATGATCGAGCAGGGGAGCGGCGCGATCGTCAACACCTCGTCGGTCTACGGCCTAGTGGCCGGGGCCGCGAACGCCCCCTACTGCTCCGCCAAGGCGGCGCTGATCAACCTCACCCGGGTGACGGCGCTCGAGTACGGCCGCAAGGGGATCCGTTGCAACGCCATCTGCCCCGGGGTGGTCGAGACGCCGATGTTCGAGCAGGTGCTCGGGATCGGTCTCACGACTCGCGAGGAGGTGGCGGCGAGGCACGCGATCGGACGCACGATCCAGCCCGAGGAGGTTGCCGACCTCGTCCTGTTCCTCGCGAGCGACGAATCGAGCGCGATCACGGGCCAGGCGATCCAGATCGACGGTGGTCTGCTGCTCGAGACGAATCTCACCGGCGTTCCGCCCGTTTCCTGACAGACTGATCGGCATGGAACACCTCACCACCGCCGACATGGAAGCCGCCCTGGATCACATCCGGGCCTCGCCCGCCGAGGGCACGGTCGAGCTCATCGTGCAGCGTCCGGCCGTGGACGAGCGAGTGGTGCTCGAGACGGCGGAGCTCAACTGTGAGGAAGGCCTCGCCGGCGACACGTGGAACCAGCGCGGCTCCAAGCGCACCGACGACGGATCGTCGCATCCGGACATGCAGCTCAACATCATGAACGCCCGGATCCTCTCGCTGATCGCCCAGTCGCCCGAGCGCATGCCGCTTGCCGGCGACCAGCTGATCGTCGACATGGATCTCAGCGACGCGAACCTGCCGCACTGGACCAAGCTCGCCATCGGCGACGCCGTCATCGAGGTGACGGATCAGCCCCACAACGGATGTGCGAAGTTCAGTCAGCGGTTCGGTGTCGAGGCCCATCGCTTCGTCAACAGCGAGATCGGCAAGGAACTCCACCTCCGCGGCATCAACGCCCGCGTCGTGACCCCCGGCGCCATCCGCCAAGGCGACCAGATCCGCAAGCTCTAGATGTTGCGGGTGTCAGACACCAGATGTTGCGGTCCAGATGTTGCGGTCAGCTGGAGCAGCTGAGCATGCTGCAGCCGGCGCGGGTGCGGGCCCAGTCGGGGCGCTTTGCGGCGAACGATTCCCGGCCGGGCTGCTCGTCGTAGGGGGAGCGCAGGGTGTCGAGCAGTTCGTCGATCATGGCGTGGTCGCCCTGTTCGGAGGCATCGATGGCGAGCTGGGCGAGATAGTTGCGCAGCACGTACTTCGGGTTGACGCGGTGCATGGCGTCGCGTCGGTCGTCGGTCACGCGGGCCCGGTAGCGGCCGAGCCAGTCGAGCCAGGCGGCCCGCACGTCGCCGGTCAACTCCTCCGGGACGTAGAACGCATCGAGGATCGGCGCCAGGGTGTCCTCATCGGAGCGCTCCGACGTCCCCGCGGGGACGTCGGCGAGTCCTCGGAAGAAGATCGTCATGTCCGTCTCGATCCGGGGAAGCAGCTCGACGAGTGACTCGATCAGCTGCCCGTCACGACCCGGGTCGAAGTCGCTCATGCCGAGCTTTGCCGCCATCATCCGGGGCCAGCCGTCGTTGAAGCGGGCGACGTACTCCTCGAGGCCCGCCTGCAGTGGCTCGACCTCGCCGATGAGCGGATGGAGGGCATTCGCGAGCTGGGTCAGGTTCCACTGGCAGATCGCGGGCTGGGCGCCGAATCGGTAACGCTTGTGCTGGCGGTCGGTCGTGTTCGGGGTCCAGCCCGGGTCGTAGTCCTCGAGCCAGCCGTAGGGGCCGTAGTCGATCGTGAGGCCGTGGATCGACATGTTGTCGGTGTTCATCACGCCGTGGACGAAGCCCACGCGTTGCCAGTGCACGACCATGTCGGCGGTGCGGCGGGCGATCTCGGTGAACCATTCGCCATAGACCTCGGGCGACGGCTCGCCGAGCTCGGGGAAGTGGGTGCGGATCGTGTAGTCGGCGAGCGCTCGGAGATTGTCGGTCTCCTGGCGCCAGGCGAACAGCTCGAAGTTGCCGAAGCGGATGAACGACGGCGCGACTCGGCAGACGACG
>BQJV01000350.1 GCA_021604885.1 Acidimicrobiales bacterium | reverse complement strand
CGAGGGGACCGTCAGAGATCGTCGGCATCGTCGTCCGTATCGAGATCGTCGACGTCCGGCTCGAGGAACCCGTCGTCGACGGCGTCAGCGAGCGTCGAAGCCGGCTCGGAGAACTCCGATGGCAGCGCGAAGTCGATGTCGACAGCGGGCGGCTCGAAGTCATCCGCCAGGAGCGCATCAATCTCACGCTCGCGAGCGGCCTCGACCGCGAGGTCCGTGTCGTCAGGCTCATCCTCATCGACCACGGACTCCGTGCCGTCCCCTCCGATGGGCGACTCGGCAGCGGCGACGGCGGCGTTGATCTCCGCGGACCGCACGTCCACATCGACCGACGCAGGCGCAGCATCGAGCATGGCGCGGACCACGAACGCGTCGAACTCGTCATTCTCCACCGGAATCCCGGCATTCCCGTTGTCACTCATTCCGTTGGCCCTCTCCGGCGACGTGGTACCCGCGAAATGTCAGATGCAGGTCGGAGTGGAAATGTTCCAAGATTCACGGTGCGATATCTTTCCCTGTCAGACACCGGCGCAGCGCTTCGCGACCTCGCGATATTCGTTGCTTGACGGTGCCCATCACGATGCCGAGGTGGTCGGCGATCTCTTGGTAGTCAAGCTCGCCGACCAGCCGCAGGGTCAGCGCGTCGCGATAGGCCCCGGGGAGGCGGTCGAGGCAGTCGTCGAGCGCCTCGCGCAGGACCACCGTCGCTTCCGGCCCTGGCGCGGTCTCCGGTTCGTCCGAAACCCCGTCCGTCGGGTCGATCCGGCGACGCCGAGCCTCCGCGAGAGCCGCGTTCCGGGCGATCGGGTACACCCAGGTCGTCAACTTGGAGCGACCTTCGAATCCGGCGACGTGCCTGGCGATCTGTGTCAGCGCAACTTGGCGAGCCGTGGCGAGCCGATCCTCGTCCTCGCGCCGCCACAGAATCGTGCGGCACACGTTGTGCACGAAATCGAAGTGCCGATCCAGAAGCGTCTCCAGCGCCGCGGTATCACCGTGGCGCACTCGATCAACGAGATCGACATCGTCCATTCGCGCCAACCGGTTCCGCGACGGTCCGCTCACTCCACCTCCAAGACGTAGGCGAGAGTACAGCCCCGCTCCGCCGAGGAGTACCATCAGCGGACGCTCCACCAAGGGTGTCATGCAAGACCTCACGGCCGACATTGCAGCTCTCTGCAAACAGATCATCAGCGATCTGCCGCGCCAGTCGCGCTTGCGTAGTCCCTTGACAACGGCGGCGGAGCGGGTCACGGAGCCACTCACCGTCGCCGTCGCCGGCCGACTGAAGTCAGGCAAGTCGACACTGGTGAACGCGCTGCTCGGCCAACGCGTCGCACCCGTCGCGGCGGGCGAGTGCACGCGCGTCGTCACCTGGTTCCGCTACGGACCCCGAGAGCGAGTCACCGTCACACCGCATGACGGCGCCGAATGGACGGTCTCGCTGAGCGAGAACGGTCGACTTCCCGAGGATCTCGGAGCGCCCGCCGCGAGCATCCACCACGTGACGGTCTGGCTCTCGAACGCTCGTCTCGAACAGATGACTCTGATCGACACACCGGGGCTCGACTCCTCCGACACTCCGTCGGCGAGCGCCACCGAGGATCTCCTGGGCCTGGGCGACTCGGTCGGGCCGATTCGAGCCGCGGACGCACTGATCTTCCTACTCCCCCACTTGCTCGAACAGGACAACGACCGGCTCCATCGCGTCGCGTCGGCCCTCGGAAACACTGCCTCGTCTCCCATCACGACGCTCGCCGTTTTGTCGCGAATCGACGAACTCAGCGACGACCCGGATCCCTGGCCCCACGCCCGTCGAACAGCGGCGGCGCTGTCGGACGAGCTTCGACTGTGCGCGTTCGACGTGCTCCCGGTCAACGGCCTGATAGCGGAGACTGCTGCGGCCGAGGCGTTCACCGAGTCCGACGCCCGTGCCCTACGAACGATTGCGGGGGCGGACGCCGACGCCGTCGAGATCGCGCTTCTCTCACCGAGCGATTTCCGGGATCGTGAGCTTCCCGCCACACCGGCCGCCCGCGAGCGTCTGCTGGAGCTGCTGGGTCTGCAGGGAGTCCGGCGAGCAGTACGAATGCTCAGTTCCGATGCCGTCGGGACCGCAGGTCTGTTGGCACATCTTGCGCACGCCTCGGGGTTCGCCGAGCTCGACCACACGCTCGGCGAGGTTCTCGCCGAACGCGCGCCCGCCGTGAAGGCACGACAGAGCCTCGACGAACTCG
Organism: Acidimicrobiales bacterium; assembly: GCA_021604885.1. Classification (GTDB taxonomy): domain Bacteria; phylum Actinomycetota; class Acidimicrobiia; order Acidimicrobiales; family Aldehydirespiratoraceae; genus JAJRXC01. Next base: position 1,960 of record BQJV01000350.1, on the reverse strand, counting down.
AGCGTCTCTCGTACACGGAGGTTCCGGAGTCAGAGCGTGCGGCGGTGGAGGAACTCCGCCGACGCGTCGGCACGTTGTCCCTACACCCTGACCTTCACCAGCTCGCGGAGTTGAGCGTCCTACGGATGATCCGTCGCGACGGGCTGCGAGTTCCTGCGGCGGACCTGGCCGCCGCCGAGAGACTTGTCACGAATCACACCCCCCAGGAGAGGCTCGGAATAGCCGCGGCGAGCGATCCGGGGACCGTGGCAGAGACCGCTCTGGCTGCAACGACTCGCTGGCAGTCGCTCGAGAACGACCCCCGGTCCGACCGCGACCTTCGCGAAGCGGCGGCAACGCTGAGACAGTCGTTGATGATCATCTGGGAACAGGCGTCGACAGATGCGCAGCCACAGTCGGCACGAGCTGGACGCGATCGAGAATGACAAGCGGGGAGGGTTCGTCACCGGGCCAACGCCTGCTCGTCGAGACGGCGAGACTCGCGGAACGACTCGAAGACGAGTTTGCCGTCGCTCGGCTCGGCGCCGCTCGGGCACGTCTCACCAAGCAGGCCTTCGGCATCGTGGTGGTCGGCCTGTCCGGCGAAGGGAAGAGCAGCCTTGTCAACGCGCTCCTCGGCGAGAATCTTCTGCCTGCCGGACCCGGGGCCTCGACGCGTCATCACATCGCCGTGACAAGTGGGCCGATTGAAACCGCGTCGGTGTACCTCGTCGACAGCGATGACCCCATGCCGATTCTTCCCGCCGACCTCGCGGAGTACGCAACGGCCGAAGGCAACCCGGGCAACATGCGAGGTGTCCGCGGGGTTTCGGTGCAACACCCCTGTGACTTCCTTTTCGAAGGTGTCGGAGTCGTTGACACACCCGGCTCCGGCGCGGCGGGTCCGCCGACCCTCGCTTTGACGCTCGCAGCGCTCCACACCGCCGATGCGGTCCTCTTCGTCACGAGCGCGGCCGCGCCGCTGAGCCGAACGGAAGTCGACCTGCTCCTCGAGATCCGGGACCGAGTCGACACGGTTGTGATCGCGGCGACGAAGACGGACCTGTACCCGTCGGTCGATGAGATCGTGTCCGCCGACCGGGAGGTGCTCGCCGATCATCCGTCGTTGAGAGATATCCCCTTCGTAGCCGTGAGCGCGCACCTCGCCGAGCAGGCCCGTGCAGCGATGGGAGAGGGCAAGACGCAGCTGGCCGAGGCGGCAATGCAACGCTCGAACCTGATCCGGCTGCGCGAGGAACTTCGGCCGCACGGGTCCAGCCGCCGACAGGTCAAGGAAGCCAATGCGGCCCGTGAGGTTCTCGTCGCACTGGCGCAGCTCGAGGTCACGATCGCCGACCGGCTCAGCGAAGCCAGAGCCGACCCGGAGACCGTGCAACGCCTCGAAGCGATGCAGCAGCGCCTCCACGACCTGGCAAGCACGTCGGCGCGGTGGCGCGTCGACATGGACTACTGGCTGCGCAACCTGACCGCCGACTTCGACGCGCTGGCGGAGCAGCGCATCAAGGCGCTCGACACTCGGTACTCGACACTCGTCCGCGAGGACCACGACGATCTGATCGCTCGGCTCGAGCAGGACATGACCGAGTCGCTCGCCGCCGTCTGGCTGGACCTCACACAGTTCCTCGACGACTGGTTCGTCGAGACCCTCGTCGCCGCCACGGAGGAGCTGATCGACGGCGATGACCTCGACATCCCGTTCGGCGGCCTTGAAGTCCCGGCGTCACTCTCCGACTCGATCGCGGCGGCGGCCGCGCAAGCGATCGAGGGAGCCAGAACAACGATCGGCGAGAAGACGATGGCGGCCTACCCCGGGGTCCTCGCGGCATCGTTGCCGTCATCCATGGCAACGCTCGGGCTCGGAGCATTCGGCGGAGCCGTCAGTGCTGCACTGGCACCGGTGCTCGTCGGCGTCGGCGTGGTTGCCGGAGGAGTGATGATTCGCGTTCGTCAGCGCCAGACC
>BQJV01000349.1 GCA_021604885.1 Acidimicrobiales bacterium | reverse complement strand
GCTGACCAAGGAGTGGGCGCTCAACCGCCTGAGCGGCAATCGCACCGTCGACGTGCTTCCGAGCCTCGAGTTCGACCTCGCCTACAACTCCGGGTTCTCGTTCAGCACGGGCAGCGGGAGCGGCAACATCGTCGGCCTTGTGGTCATCGCCCTGTGTGCCTTCCTCGCCTGGCAGATCGTGCGGGAGACCCGCACCCGCCGCCTCGCCCTTTACGCGATCATCCTCGGTGGCGCGCTCGGCAACCTCCTCGACCGCATCTTCCGAGCCGACGACGGCTTCCTCTCCGGCAAGGTGATCGACTTCATCGACGTCAGTTGGTACGCCGTCTTCAACATCGCCGACATCTTCGTCGTCTGCGGCTGCATCGCCTTCGTCATCGACGAACTCGTCGAGCACCGCCAGTCCACCCCCGCCCAACGGGGTACAGAAGCAGGGTGAGACGCCGGGGTCAGAGTCCCGTCCCACCTTTCGACCGGAACGAGCGTCTCGGGAACGATCCGCAACACGCTGTCGTTGACGACACGTGACCGACACGCTGGAAGCGCCACCGGGGGACGACGCTGCGCCGCCGACGACAGAGCGCGTCGCCGTGCTCAAGCACCGCCGCGGCTCACGCTGGATGCACTGGATCAACTTCCCGCTGATCACGATCATGATCTACAGCGGTCTGCGCATCTACAAGGCCGAGGACATCTACGCGTTCGGCATCTTCGGCTGGGAGTGGTTCCACTTCTTCCCCGACCCGGTGTACGACACGCTCGATCTCAACCGGCGCCTCGCCCGCGGCCTCGCGTTCCACTTCAACTTCGCCTGGCTCTTCACCATCAATGGGCTGGCCTACGCGATCTACACATGGCGGACCGGCGAGTGGCGCCAGCTCGTCCCCCGCCGGCGGCACCTCAAGGACGCGTGGCACGTGCTCCTGCACGACCTCCATCTCCGCAAGGACCCGCCGCCGAACCGGGGCCGCTACAACGAGGCGCAGCGGCTGACCTACTCGTTCGTGCTCCTTCTCGGCTTCCTCGCGATCCTGTCCGGCTTCGCGATCTTCAAGCCGACGCAGTTGTCGTTCCTCACGTGGATGCTCGGCGGCTACGAGACGGCCCGGGTGATCCACTTCACGGTGACGATCCTCTTCTGCCTCTTCTTCGTCGTCCACATCCTCCAGGTCGCACGGGCCGGATTCCGCAATCTCATGAGCATGGTCACCGGCTACGAGATCGTCGATCGGAAGGTCGAGTCCCATGACTGAGCCGGGCTTCGGCGAGAAGGAGGAGCTGACGGAGGAGGAGTATCGCCGGCGGCTGCGTCGGTCGCTGCTCGTCGGCGGCGCGGCGAGCTTCCTCGGCTACCGGGGGTGGCGCTGGGTGCAGGATCAGCCCAAGGCCGACGGCATCCCCCAGGTGCTGCGGGACGGACACGAGTTCAACGAGCGCATCTGGTCGTCTCTTTTTCGGGAGGGCCACGACGCCAAGGAGTTCCCGCTCAGCGACGCGTCGATCCTGCGGGTCAACGGCACGCTCGGGATCCGTTCCGAGCTCAACCTCGACGGCTGGGAGCTACAGGTCTTCGGACCGGACGGTGACCATCTCGGCACCCACACGCTCGACGACATCATGGCGCTCCCGCACCACGACATGACGATCGAACACAAGTGCATCGAGGGCTGGGCCCAGGTGACGAACTGGGGCGGGGCCCGGTTCTCCGACTTCATGGCGCTCTACGAGGACCAGCTGCCGGACGACATCAGCGACGTCTATCTCGAGACGCCCGACCGCCGGTACTACGTCACCGTCGACATCGAGACGATGCGTCACCGCCAGACGCTGCTCGCCTACGACAATCTCGGCGTGCCGATCAGCGAGCGCAACGGCGCCCCGCTCCGTCTCGCCACCCCGCTCAAGTACGGCATCAAGCAGATCAAGCGCATCGGCGAGATCCACTTCCGCCGCGAGCAAGGCCGCGACTACTGGGGCGAACGCGGCTACGACTACTACGCCGGCCTCTAGCAAGGTGAGACGGCGGGGTCAGAGTCCCGTCCCATCTCCGCAGAAAGGTGGGACGGGACTCTGACCCCGAGCGTCTCAACTCAGAGGGTGCGGAGGGTCTCGAGGAAGAGTTCGGGGTCGGGCCGGATGCGGTAGTTGTCGGTCTCGTGGGCGAAACGGACGACGCCGTCGGCGTCGACCACGACGGCCGTCGGGAGCACCGACTCCGCCTCGGGCGCGACGCCGAGCGGCGCGCCGCCGGGGTGCTGGATGCCGAGCACGCGAGCGGCCGCGTTGTCCTCGTCGACCAGGAACGTCATCGGCGCGTCGAACTGCCGGGCGAGCTTGGCCGACTCCGTGGCCGGCTGCGGGCTCACGAGGACGACGCGGGCTCCGAGCGCGTCGATCTCGCGGTACTGCTCCGCCATCTCGCGAACCTGCACGGTGCACAGCGGGCACCACGTTCCCCGGTAGAAGAGCAGCACCGTCGGCGAGCCCGCCCAGTCGGCGCTGCGCACCGGATTGCCGTCGAGATCCGTGAACGTCAGCTCGGGCAGCGTCGATCCGATCGCAAGTGCCTCGCTCGGCGTGCGCCCGTTGGTCGAGTACCAGAACACGTAGACCATCAGGAGGGCGAAGCACAGCAGGGCGAGCACGGTCGCACCTGCGCCCTGGGTGAACGAGATCACGACCCCGGCGCCGCCGACCACGACCGCCGGCGCGGCATTGAGGCTGCGGGAGAACTTCATCGCGATCACGGCGAACAACAACAGCTGACCCGCGGCGGTGACCGCGACGCCCCACCATCCCGTCACGATGCCCACGACGATGAAGGCGATGTTGCCGACTAGGAGCGGGATGATGAACACCCGTTTCAACTTCGCTTGCCAGTCGTTCTCCAAGCCGGCCACGTCGACCACTCTCCTTCGGCTGCTACTCGGGTCCGAATCGTTGCAGCATCCCGAAGAACCCGTCGACTCGGTCGATCATGCCCGCGTCGTTGACGGTGGCGACGTCGAAGCCCCGCATCAGCAACGTCTCCCCGCCGGCCACCGTGATGACCCACTCGTAGCGATGGCGATCGTTGTGGCTGTCGATGTTGCTGCCGAGCGCCAGCACGGCATCCGGGAATTCGGTGCGGAAGCCGCGCACGTTCTCCTCGAGCGCATCGCGCCCGACGTGCTGGTGCAGCGGGTCGATCCAGAGACAGTCGTCGGCGACGCACCGGTCGAGGTGGGTGCGAATCTCGTCGAGGTCGTGCTCGTTCCACATGCGGAGGTAGTGGACGAGCGGCGGCGGGGCATCGTCAGGGATCACGAGTTCGGTCATGTCACGCTCCTGAGTGCGTCTTCGGTGAATCGATCGGCGGGGAGAAGGGTCTCGATGCGGAGCTCCTCGAGCGTCACGTCGAACGGCTCGCCGATCGTCGCGATCATCGAGATGAACCGGAGGACGCCGTGGTCCGTGCGGACCTGCATCGGCAGCATGAGATCGTTGCCGGTCGGGAGCGGAGCCCGCTCCGGGAGCTCGGCGACGCCCGGGTAGCTGCGTGCCTCGGCGAGGAGCTCGGCAAGTCGGTCGTCGAACGGGCGGTGGACCATCTCGCGTTCGAGACGATGGATGAGCGCCGTGGCGAACCGCTCCCAGTCCACGACGTTGGCGCGGATCCCGTCGGGGTGAAAGCAGGTGCGCATCACGTTGGCGGCGACGTCGAGGGGCGGGGCGATGCCGGCGAGCGCGCTCAGGCCGATGGCGGCGGGATTGGCCATGACGAGATCCCAGCCACGGTCAATGACGTATGCCGGAATGTGGCCGTGAGCGGCGAGGACGGCTTCGAGGGTGTGACGCACCTCGTCGAGATCCGGGTCGTCCAGACCGCGCTCGGCGTACTCGGGCGAGAAGCCGGCCGCGGTGAGCAGGGCGTTCTGATCGCGTAGCGACAGGTCCAGCGATCGGCCGAGGTGCAGCACCATCTCGCGGCTCGGCTTGGACTTGCCGTTCTCGAGGAAGCTGAGGTGACGCTGCGACACGTCGGCCTCCGACGCGAGCGCGAGCTGGCTCAGCCGGCGCGCCTCGCGCCAGCGGCGCAGCTCGTCGCCGAACGTGATCGTCGCCGTTGCGGTGGGACTCATGTCCGCATCGTAGGGACGATGAGGTCACGCGTACGATTACCTCTCGGGTCATGGGCTTGTACCTCCCACGTCATCGC
>BQJV01000348.1 GCA_021604885.1 Acidimicrobiales bacterium | reverse complement strand
GTCGGCTCGTCGAGGAGCACGAGCCCGGGCTCCGTCGAGAGCGCTCGGGAGACGAGCACCCGCTGACGTTCGCCCGACGAGCATGCGCCGAAGCGGCGCTCCTCGAGATGGCTGATGCCGACGCGGGCGAGGGCGGCACGCGCGGACTCGTGGTCCCGCTCGTCATAGGTGTGCCACCAGGGTTCGAGCGCGGCGTTGCGGGCGGTCATCACCACATCCCGCACGGTCAGGTCGCCGCGGAGCAGGTCCGACATCGACGCCGATGCGAAGCCGACCCGGCGCCGCAGCGTTCGCACGTCGGTGCGCCCGAGGCGTTCGCCGAGCACGCGGACCTCCCCCTTGGACGGGTGGAGCCACATGGATGCGATGCGCACCAGCGTGGTCTTCCCGCAGCCGTTGGGTCCCAGCACGACCCAGTGCTGGCCGGGATCGATCCGCCAGTCGATGCCGCGCAGGATGTCGACGCCGTCGGTGGTGCGGTGCACGCCCTCGAGATGGAGGACCGGCTCGGGAGCGGGCTGCGTCATCGGCTCGGGAGCGGGCTGGGTCATCGGCTCAGATCGTACGGACGATCAGGATCACGGCGGCAATCCCGGCCAGCCCGAGCACGAGGGGACGGACCCGACCGGCGTCCACATGGCTGCGCAATGGTCCGGAAATGACGAAGCCGAGCAGGGCGCCCGGGACGAGTGCTGCGCCCACCGCGAGCTCGGCCCACCCGAGCCGACCGGCCGCCGCGATCGCCGGGAGGGTGATGAGGGTGCCGATTGCAAAGTAGGCGCCCATCGTGGCTCGCAGTTCGGGGCCGCTACGGCGCTGGAGCGTGAGGGCGACCGGCGGGCCGCCGATCGCCGCGGTGGTGGCGCCGAAGCCGGAAACGAGGCCGGCGCCGAAATAGGTGGGACGGTTCTCGCGGATGCGGATGATGCCGGTGGACAGCACGACCGCGACGAGGATCGTGACACCGACGAGGAGTTGCAGGGCGCGGTCGTCCGCGGCCGCCAGCACGAACGCGCCGACGATCGCACCCGGAAGGCGGCCGCTGGTCGCCACCGCGACGACCTCGCGGTCGACGCCGTCGCGTTCTCGCATCGCGGTGGCGAACGTGAGCACGCCGGTGGCCACGAAGATCGGGCCCGGCACGAGGTCCGGGTCGAGCAGGGCGAACACCGGCGTGGCCAGCATGTTGGCGCCGAATCCGACGGAAGCCTGCACGGTCGACGCGATCGCCATCACCAGCACGGCGACCAGCACGATCTCCGTGTCGACGTTCACTCAGCGCCGCCGTGGGCGATCCATGTCGCGAACATGGCCGCGTAGCGACCCTCGTGGGAGACGAGCTCGTCGTGGGAGCCGAGTTCGACGATCTCGCCGTCGTGCACGACCGCGATGCGATCGGCCCGCCGGGCGGTCGCGAGGCGGTGGGCGATGATGACCGCGGTTCGGCCCTCCAGCACCACGTCGAGTGCCCGTTCGACCTGTGACTCGCTCTGGAGGTCGAGGTTCGACGTCGCCTCGTCGAGGATCAGCACCCGCGGCCGGGCGACGAAGGCGCGAGCGAGCGCAAGCAGCTGTCGTTCGCCGGCGGAGAGCGATGCCCCGCGCTCGTGGACGACGGCGTCGAGGCCGCCGAGCCGGGTGACGAGATCGTCGATGCCCACGGCCGTCAGTGCGGCCTGGAGCTCGTCGTCGGTGGCGTCGGGCCGCGCGAACGCGACGTTGTCGCGGACCACGCCCGCGAAGAGGAACGGCTCCTGTGGGACGACACCGAGCTGGGATCGCAGGCTCGTGAGCTGCACGTCACGCAGGTCGTGACCGTCGATCGTGACTGTGCCGGAATCGGGGTCGTGGAAGCGGGTCAGGAGACGCGCGACCGTGGACTTCCCGGCGCCGGTCTCGCCGACGAACGCAACCGTCTCGCCGGGCGCGATCCGCAGGTCGATGTTGCGCAACACCGGCCGCCCAGGCGTGTAGCTGAAGGTGACGTCGTGCAGCTCGATGGCACCCTCGATCGGCGGCAGCTCCGCGGCGTCCGGTTTCTCGACGACTGAGGGCTCGGTGCCGAGCAGCTCGCGCAGCTTCACGATCGCGGCGCCGCCCTGCTGATACGAGTTGTAGAGCTGCACGAGTGTCTGGATCGGCGCGAAGAACGACGTGAGGAACAGCAGGAAGGCCGCCATCTCGCCGACCGAGATGCGCCCGTCGCTCACCATGACCGCACCCACGCCGAGGAGGACGGCCTGGGTGCAGATGCCGATGAACTCGGTGGCCGGCGCGAATGTCGAGTTCGCCTTGGCTGCGGCGATGCCGGCATCGCGATGGTCGCCGACCACATCGCGGTGGCGGGCGATGTTGACGGCGCGCCGGTTGTGCGCCGTGATCACCCGAATACCGGCCAACGACTCCTGGAGATCCGACAACAGCGCGGCGATGCGGTCGCGCACCTGGAGGTAGCGACGAGCGGACACACCGCGGAACCAGAGTGATGTGGCGAGGGTCGGCGGGATCGCCACGGCGAGCGTGATGAACGCAAGGAGCGGGTCGTAGACGAACAGCGCCGTCGTGATCACCAGCAGGGTGAAGACCTGCACGAGCAGGTTGACGATGCCCTCCTGGAAGAGCACCGCGAGCGCCTCGATGTCCGACGTCATCCGCGTGAGGAGCACGCCCGCCTTCTCCTCGGTGTGGAAGTCCACGCCCTGGCGTTGCATGTGGCTGAACACCCGGATGCGCAGGCTCTCGTTGAGCCGTTCGCCGAGCCGTCCGGTGTAGCTGACCCGGGCGTAGCCGAGGAATGCCGACAGAATCACCGCGCCGACATAGATCGCCGCGGCCACGACGAGCACGTTCTTGTCGCCGGCGCGTATGCCGTCGTCGATCCCGACCTGGGTCAGGACCGGCCCGATCAGCAGCGCGATCGTCTCGATGAGGACGAGCACGATGGCGCCACCGAGACGCCAGCGATGCGGCCACAGGAAGCCGCGGAGGCCGAACGGCCGCCGGTCCCACTCGTCGTGGGTCCACGGCACCTCGGCGACATGGTGTTCGGGCTCGTGTTCGAGGACCGCCTCGACCTTCTTTCGCAGGTTGCCCGGCACGTCCGCGTGGGGCAGGCCTGCGGCCGCGTTGGCCTGCATGGACGTGGGACCGCTGCCCGGGGAGAAACCACCACCGACGGCGAACATCAGGCGTCGTCCTTGTCTTTGGTGTCGGCGTCGTCCGTGGTGTCGGCGAGGATCGCGGCGTAGCGCGGGTTGGTTGCGAGGAGCTCGTGGTGGTCCCCGGATGCGACCACGCGGCCGTCGTCGATGAGGAGCACCCGGTCCGCGAGCGCGATCGTCGAGAGCCGATGGGCGATCAGGATGGTCGTGCGGTCGACGCCGCGTCGCTCGATCGCATCGTGGATGCGCTCCTCGACGGCGACGTCGATCGCGCTCGTCGCGTCATCGAGGATCAGGATCTTCGGGTCGGCCAGCAGCGCTCGGGCGAGGGCGAGCCGTTGGCGTTGGCCGCCGGACAGGGTGAGGCCACGCTCGCCGATCTCGGTGTCGATGCCGTCGGGCAGGTCGGCGACGAACTCGCCGGCGGCGGCATCGTCGATCGCGGCACGGACGATGTGCTCCTCGGCGTCGGGACGAGCGAACGCCACATTGTCGAACACGCTCGTCGCGAACAGGAACGGGTCGTCCGTCACCACGTTGACCGCGTCGCGGAGATCGCTCACCGAGAGCGTGCGCACGTCGTGCCCGTCGACGAGGACGGCGCCGTCGTCGACGTCGTAGAATCGGGGGAGGAGCCGGGCGATGGTCGATTTGCCCGAACCGGTGGAGCCGACGATGGCGACGGTCTCGCCCGGTTCGATCTGGAACGAGAGCGATCGAAGGACCTCGGTGCCGTCCGACACGGGGTACGCGAAGCGCACGTCCTCGAAGCGGATCGCCCCGATCGGGTCCGGGAGACGGACCGGGTCGGGTGGGTCCACGATCGCCGGCGGCTCGTCGAGGATCTCGAAGACGCGCACCGAAGCGGCCGACGCCCGCTGCCACTGGAGCAGCATGAATCCGACCATGCGGAACGGTGTCGCGAGGAGGACGACGTAGGCGCTGAAGGCGACCAGGGAACCGATCTCCAGATCGCCGTCGATTGCCTCGAGTCCGCCGTAGAGCAGGACGAGCGCGAGTCCGAGACGGGGAAAGGCCTCCATCGCCG
>BQJV01000347.1 GCA_021604885.1 Acidimicrobiales bacterium | reverse complement strand
TCGACGCCCGCACGTAGGCCTTCTCCACGATGCCGACGCGTTCGAGGGCTTCGAGCGCGATCTCGCGGTCGGCCGCAGGCCAGAGGCCGAGCGTCGAGCGCCACGCGGGCACATTGCTGAGCCGGCCCATCAGGACGTTGTTGAGCACGGTCGTGCGCTCGGCGAGATTGAAGGTCTGGAAGATCATGCCGATGCGCGAGCGCACCTGGCGCAGCGCGGCGCCGGATGCGCCGACAACCTCGATGCCGTCGACCTTGGCCGAGCCACCGGTGGCGGGAACCAGTCCGTTGAGGACCCGCAGGAGGGTCGACTTGCCCGCTCCGGAGAGACCGACGACCACCACGAACTCGCCGTCCTCGATGGTGAGGTCGACGTTGCGGAGTGCCTTCACGCCGCCTCGATAGGTGACTGACACGTCGCTGAGTTCGATCATTTCGTCGCCTGCATTCGTGGTGGGCGGTCGGAGGCGGGTCGGAACCGCCACCGGCCGCGGGCCGCCGAAGCGGACCGCAGCCGGTGACTGTCACGAGATGGCGGCAGCGCCCTCGAGTGATGCAAGCCGCCGGGTGATCAGCCGGGCGGCTCGGTGATGCCGAGCGCAGCCGCAGCTTCACGGACGATGTCGAAGTCCGAGTCGCTGGCCGGCGCGATGTCGGTCCAGCTGTAGATCTCGTCGAACACGGCCTCGCCCTCTTCGGTGTCGAGGTAGGCGGCGATGGCGTCGTAGATGGCCGTCTTCAGCGACTCCGGCAGCGCGGTACGCACGGCGACGACGTCGTTCGGGATCTCCTCGGTGATCGAGAAGACGATGACCTTCTCGCCGACGTCGGCGTTGACATCGTCGATCGTGCTGCGGGCGTCGTCGAAGGACAGGCCGAAGTTGGCACTGCCGTCGTAGACCGCGGTCACGGCGGCATCGTGGCCGCCGGTGAAGACGGGGTTGACGCCGGTGGCGGGATCGATGCCGAGCTCGGTGAGCTCGAGCGCCGGGAACAGGTAGCCCGAGGTCGAGGTCTCGGTGGTGAACGCCACGGTGCCGCCGGCAACGGCCGACAGATCACCGATGCAGCTCCAGCCGACGCCGATCTCGTCGCCGTTGTCGTTGATCTTGCCGAACTCCGGACCGTCGTCGCCGAACTGGACGCCGACCTGCAGCGCCACGGCCTCGAGGGCCGGGACCTGGACGATCTCGCCGTCGTGGTTCTCGAGGGCGGTCGCCTCGGCGAGGGTTCCCTCTTCACAGATCGACGCGTCGTTGGTGAACCACTGGCCGTGGTAGGTGGCCGAACCGAAGCGGACCGACTGGATCAGCGGCTCGATGTTGCCGAACTCGTCCTTGCCCAGCGTGTAACCGAACGGGCCGAAGGCGCCGAGGTCGGTCTGGTCGGTGCCCATCGAGGTGACGAGGCCGGTGTAGTCGGTGGTGACGACACCGTCGACGCCGATACCGAGCGCCTCCTCGAGCACGGAGATGAAGGGCGCAATGTTGTCCTGCAGCGTGGCCTGGTCCTGGCTCGGGACGAAGCCGAACGTGATCGACTCGGGCCAGTCCTCGGGGATGTCGGACATGTCGTCGTCGCCGCCGTCGTCGGTCGCGTCGTCGCCGCCGTCATCGGTGGCGTCGTCGCCACCGTCGTCGGACGAATCATCGCCGCCGTCGTCGGACGAGTCATCGCCGGACGAATCGTCGCCGGACGATGAGGTGTCATCATCACCGCACGCGGCGGCGATGAGCCCGAACGCCAGCACGATGGCCAGCAACCGAAGCAGATTCTTACTCATGGGGTTCCCTCCAGGGAGTGTCGTTGCCGGAACAGTAGCCCCGGCATCACCCGTGCGCTTCACCAGGCCCGGATCGTTCGTCGGCGTCGTCGATGACCTCGAGGAAGTCCGCCCAACCGCGGACGTCGACGGCGCCGGCAACATGGTCGTTCCACGGCCGCACGTAGCGACACACGGCCGCGTGGGGGTGCGATCCGACGAGTGCCTCGAGGTTGTGAACCGCGTCGTCGAGATAGACGTCGCAGTCGACGAGCGTCTTGTCGTCGAGGATGTTGATCTCCGCCGTGGGCACGTCGTGACGGACCAACCAGTCGTGGGTGTCCTCGACCGCGAACGACGGCTTGGTCGTGAGGATCACGATCTTGTGGCCGACGTCGTGCATCGTGTGCAGCGCCTCGATCGCGCCGGGGTACGGCTCCAGCCCGTGGAAGAGGCTCCGGCCCTCCCCGCATGTCCGGGCCCATCGCCAGAACGCCGACATGGAGCCGAAGTGCGTGAGATCCACCGGTGCGTCCCACTCGACGACATGGCCGCTCGCAAGGTCACGACCGGGAAAGTCGCGGTTGTAGCGGTGGGTCCATCCGGCGTTGAAATCGGCGATCACGCCGTCCATGTCGATTCCGAGTCGCAGTCCGGGCATGCCGACCACTCTCGCATGTGCCACGCTCACGGGATGCCTCGGCCGTTCGTCTTCGGTGTCGACCTCGACGGCGTGGTCGCGGACTACACCCTCGGATTCCGCGAGGTCGTCGCGGCCGACCGGGGCGTGGCGCCCGACTCGTTGCCGTTGGCGCGCAGCTGGGACTTCCACGAGTGGGACCTGTCCGTCGAGGACTTCAACCGCCTCCACCAGTACGCGGTGAACGAACTGCGGATGCTCGCGTCCCTCCCGGCGATCGAGGGCGCGGCGGATGCGTTGTGGCGTCTCTCCGACGCCGGTGTCTGGATCCGGGTGGTCACCCATCGCCTCTACACGAACTGGGGACACGCGGCTGCGATCGCCGACACGGTCACGTGGCTCGACCAGCACCGGATCCCCTATCGCGACATCTGCTTCCTCGGAGCCAAACCGGAGATCGAAGCCGACTGCTACATCGACGACGCCCCGCACAACATCGTGGGGCTGCGCGAGGAGGGCAACACCGTGATCGTCTTCGATCAGCCCTACAACAGGGACTTCGACGGGCTCCGAGCGCGCACCTGGCCCGAGGTCGAGGAGATCATCGTGGACCTCGCGGCCCGCAAGGCCGGAGCGCTCGAGGTGCAGTTGCCCGGGCTCGGCGGCGAGGCCGATCGCCTCGCTCGCCGCGTCTCCGACTCCTGAACGGCGGACGCGGTCAGAAGGCCGCGGCGATCACGGCCACGCCGGCGGGGGTCACCGTGGCCACATCGAACCGAATGCGGCCGCGCCGGTCGTTCGCGTCCAGCCACGACACGGCGGTGCGGCGCAGGAACTGCTGCTTGCGGTAGCCGACGGCTTCGGCGGCATGGCCGTAGCGATCAGACGACCGGGTCTTCACCTCGCAGAAGACGATCTCGTCCGCGCGGCCCACGACCAGATCGAGCTCGCCGCCCTTCACCCGCCAGTTGCGGTCGAGAACGGCATAGCCGGCAGCTTCGTAGTGGCGGGCGACGCGGGCTTCACCCCACGCACCCAGTGCGACACGTGATCGATCCATGCACCGATCGTAGGAAGGGGCTGTGACAGCCCCCCGGGCGACTATCGGTCGCGCTTTTCCTTGATCTTGGCGCTCTTGCCGATGCGATCGCGCAGGTAGTACAGCTTCGCCCGACGGACGTCGCCACGCGAGACGAGCTCGATCCTCTCGACGATCGGTGTGTGGAGCGGGAACGTGCGTTCCACACCGACACCGAAGCTGAGCTTGCGGACCGTGTAGGTCTCCTGCAGGCCCGACCCCTGACGGCGGATGACCGCGCCCTCGAACAGCTGGGTGCGCTGGCGGTTGCCCTCGATGACCTTGACGTGGACCTTGAGGGTGTCGCCCGGCGCGAAGTCGGGAATGTCATCCCGGAGGCTCAGGTTGTCGACGAGATCGGTGGGCTGCATTGCAGGCTCCGTGGGTCAGAAAGAACGAATATGTGGCGGGGTCCGACGGACCCGGGCCGAGCATCGAGTCTAGGGGTGAGGGGCGGAACAACCACCCGTGGACGACCGGTCCTAGAGATCGAACTCGTCGAGGATCCTCTGGTCGTCGGCGCTCAGGCCGCCGCGTGCCTCGATCAGATCCGGGCGCCGATCGAGCGTCCGCCGCAGCGCGTGCGCCCGGCGCCAGCGGGCGACCCGGCCGTGGTCGCCGCTGCGCAACACCTCGGGCACCTCCCACCCCCGGAAGTCGGCAGGGCGCGTGTAGTGCGGATACTCGAGGAGACCGTCGGCGAACGACTCGTCGTCCGTGGACGTGGCGTTGCCG
>BQJV01000346.1 GCA_021604885.1 Acidimicrobiales bacterium | reverse complement strand
CGCTCGCCGTCTCGTGAAGCGAGCCATCAACTCCGTGCGCGAGCACGCCGCGAGCATCGCCGACACCGTCGACGCCGCCTGATTTCCTTTCTGTGAGCTGATTCGGGCGTATGACGCCTGAACCAGCTCACAGAAGCAAAGACGTGGAACCGAAGCCTCTGCCTGCGGGTGGGGGCTTCGGCCGTTTTCGGAAACTGGTTGGAACGACACCCCCTCCGGCAGCAGACTTGTCAGGTGAACACGACCTGGACTCCTGACAGCTGGCGATCGCTCGAGGCGAAGCACCAGCCGATCTGGCCGGATCAGGCCGAACTGGAGCAGGCGTTGAAGACCCTCGGCGACCAGCCGCCGCTCGTGTTCGCCGGCGAGGCCCGCGATCTCACCGCCCAACTCGGGAAGGTCGCGCAGGGCGAGGCGTTCCTGCTCCAGGCCGGCGATTGTGCGGAGTCCTTCGAGAGCTCCGCCGACTCCATCCGTGACCGCCTTCGCGTGATCCTGCAGATGGCGATCGTGCTCACCTACTCCGGCGGCACCCCGCTCGTGAAGATCGGTCGCATCGCAGGCCAGTTCGCCAAACCCCGCTCCAGCCCGACCGAGACCAAGGGCGGCGAGGAGCTTCCGTCGTTCCTCGGCCAGAGCGTCAACGACATCGGCTTCACCGAGGCCGAGCGTCGCCCCGACCCGCAGCGTCTCCTCGCCGCCTACAACCGCGCCGCATCCACCCTCAACCTGCTGCGAGCGTTCACCCGCGGCGGTTACGCGGACCTCAGCCAGGTGTCCACCTGGAACCGCGAGTTCGTCGCCTCCTCCCCCGCCGGTGAGCGCTACACCCAGATGGCCGACGAGATCGACCGTGCCCTGACCTTCATGGCGGCGTGTGGTGTGACCGGCGAATCCGTGCCGGCGCTACACGAGGTCGACTTCTTCACCTCCCACGAGGCGCTGCTCCTCAACTACGAGGAGGCCCTCACCCGTCAGGATTCGCTGACCGGCGACTGGTACGACTGCTCGGCCCACATGCTGTGGATCGGCGAGCGCACCCGCCAACTCGACGGCGCCCACGTGGAGTTCCTCCGCGGCGTGCAGAACCCGCTCGGCTGCAAGGTCGGCCCCACCGCCACACCCGACGAGGTCCTCAGCTTGTGCGAGGCGCTCAACCCGGATCGCGTGCCGGGTCGTCTCACGCTCATCGTCCGCCAGGGTGCGGACAAGGTGACCGAGGGCCTGCCGCCGCTGCTCGCGGCCGTGCGAGACTCCGGCCATCCGGTCGTCTGGGCGTGTGACCCGATGCACGGCAACACCTACGAGTCCGAGGTCGGCGTGAAGACCCGCCACTTCGACGACGTGCTCAAGGAGATCTCCGGCTTCTTCGCCGCCCATGCCCAGGAGGGCACGTGGCCCGGGGGTGTGCACGTCGAACTCACCGGCGACGCGGTCACCGAGTGCCTCGGGGGCAGCGATGACCTCGTCGACGGTGACCTCGAGCATGCCTACGAAACCATGTGCGACCCGCGACTCAACGGCCGCCAGTCCGTCGATCTCGCCTTCCGAGTCGCCGAGCTGTTGCGCGCTCGGGCGTAGTCCTCAGCAGCTGAGCTGCACCGACCCCGGCACCTCGCCGGCGGCGAAGTCGTCGAAGTTCGTGAACGTGATCTCGCCGGTGGTCAGCGTGCTGCCGTCGACCGTAATCATGCCGATCTCACCGTTGGCGGTGTAGCTCACCAGATCGTCGGAGAACGGATCGCCGATGTCGACGATGATGTCATCGCCGGTGAACTGGCTGTCCTCGTCCCAGCGGGTGAGGTCGACGACGAGCTCGACGCCGGCCGCGTTGGTACCGAAGCCCTGGGCGTTGAAGAGAATCTTTCCGCCGCCCGCGGCCGCGTCCTGCTCCTGGAGGAAGCAGCGAGCGCTGTCGAGAATGATGGTTTCGTCACCGATCACGACCGTGCCCCCGGTGCCGCCACCGGCAGTGCCGTCGGTCGAACTCGAGTCGTCGCCGCTGCTCTCGTCGCCCGAGCCGTCGTCCGCGCTCGAATCGTCGTCCGCGCTCGAATCGTCGCCGCTTGAGTCGTCCGCACTGGAGTCGTCGCTCGAACCATCGTCGGCTGCCGTCGAGTCATCACCGCCGGAGCTCGTTCCGTCATCGCCGCTGTCGTCGCCGCAGCCGGCGGCCACGAGTGCGAGGAGGGCGAAGATGCCCAGGATGCGCGTGTACCACTTCATGATCGGTTCTCCCTGTCGTCCGCCGATGCGCTCGAAGCTAGCCAACCACTTGGCGACGTCCGCGGACGAGTGGCGAGAAATTCCCGTCCGCGTGCATCCGCACACCGCACCTGGTCCGTAGCAGGGGTGTCAAACACTCCCTGGAAGGAACCAGATCATGACCAAGCGCCTCATGCGCATCCTGTCCGCTCTCCTCGCATTCACGCTGCTCGCCGCAGCGTGCGGTGACGACGACACGGACACCAGCTCCACCACCACGACCGAAGCCCCGGTCGCCGACGACGACATGGCCGACGACGACATGGCCGAAGACGACATGGCCGAAGACGACATGGCCGACGAGCCCGGCACCATCGTCGACGTGGCAGTCGCCAACGACTTCACCACGCTCGTTGCCGCCGTGCAGGCTGCCGACCTCGTCGACACGCTGAACAGCGAGGGCCCGTTCACGGTCTTCGCCCCCACCGACGACGCCTTCGCCGCTGCCCTCGAGTCCCTCGGCCTCACCGCCGAAGAACTCCTCGCCAGTGACGACCTCGCCGCCATCCTCACCTACCACGTCGTGGCCGGTGAAGTGGATGCGGCCACCGCCATCAGCCTCGATGGCCAGTCCGCCGCCACCGTGAACGGCGCCGACATCAGCATCTCCGTGGTCGACGGCAGCGTCGTCATCAACGACACCGCCACCGTCGTCGCCGCCGACGTCCCGGCTTCCAACGGCATCGTCCACGTCATCGACGCCGTCCTGCTCCCCCCGGCGTAGTCCCTCCAGCTACGCCAACCCCCGAGTGAGCTCGTCCGCCCGGGCTCACTCCCCTGCGGGCGGACCGCCTCGACCCACCCCCTCCAGGGTGTCGGGGGCGGTCCGCTCGCACCGCCGCTCGCTCTCCGGTTTCGCCATGACCGCTGTCCTCCTCGCACCCGAACTCCGCCCGGCCCCGACCGCTCGATACGCTCACCCTGTGAACGCTGCCGAGATCCGGATCGTGGACGACGTGGACGCGACGTTCGCACAGGGCGGCGACGATGCGCTGCGTCGGGCCTACGACGCCCACGGAAGCCTCGTCTACACGCTCTGCTCTCGAGCTCTCGGCCCGGAGCGGGCCAACGACGTGACGCAGGAGGTGTTCCTCAGCGCCTGGCGCGCCCGCGAGCGATTCGATCCTGCAAAGGGGAAACTCGCCGCCTGGCTGACGGGGATCGCCAAGAACCGGATCATCGACGCCATCCGCGCCGAGAAGCGCCATTCCGATCGCCGGGCGCCGGAGTCGACCGAGGAGCTTCCGACCGAGGGCGAGGCCGAGCGGCTGGGCGAGCAGATGCTGGTCGCCGATGCGCTCCGCACGCTGCCCGACCGCCCCCGCCAGATCCTCACCCTCCACTATTTCGAGGACCTGACCCATCCGCAGATCGCCGAGCGAACGAACCTCCCGCTGGGCACGGTGAAATCCGACATCCGCCGGGGCCTCGCCCGTATCCGCCAACACCTGGAGCAGCAGCATGTCTGACAACGACCTCCAACTCGACGATGACGAAGCCCGCATCGACGAGATCCTGCGCTCCATGACCACCGACGACCTCGACCTCGAGGCCCCGCCCGCCGCGGTCTGGACGGGCATCGAGACGGAACTCGCCGAGGAGTCACCCCTCGCTCCCGTGATTTCGCTGGCCTCGCGCCGCCGACCGGCGTTGCTCGTCGCTGCGGCGCTGGTGCTCGTCGCCGGATTCGCCGTGGTCTTCACGAGTGACGACGACGGCCCGGTCGAGCTCGCTGCCGCCGAGCTGGCCTACATCCCGAACGACCCGGGATTCATCGACGATGGCGTCGGCCGCGCCGCGTCCGTCACGCTCGTGGAGGACGGCGACCGTGAGCTCGTCCGCTTCGACGCCGCTGACCTGCCGACCGTCGCCGAGGGCAACGATCTCGAGGCCTGGGTCATTGGCGTCACCGACGGCGTGATCCAGATCGTGCAACCGATCGGTCTCGTCGAGGACCCCACCG
>BQJV01000345.1 GCA_021604885.1 Acidimicrobiales bacterium | reverse complement strand
CCGCCGGATCCTGAGACAATTCCAAAAATGGTGCGCCCGCCACGGGGTGGCGGACGTGGCCGAACTGATCGGAGCAGCACATGGCTGAAATCGACGCCGACATCCGCAGCAAGCTCGCCCTGGTGATGGATGTGGACGACCTCGTCGCCGCGATCCGCCTGGGTCGCGAGCTCAACGACTACTTCGGTGTCGCGAAGATCGGCCTCGAGCTCTACAGCGCGGCGGGTCCGGAGGCCATCGGCGCCGTTGCCGACCTCGGCTACAAGATCTTCCTCGACCTGAAGCTCCACGACATTCCCACCACGGTCGGCAAGTCCGCTCGCGTGCTCGGCGCTCTCGGCGTGTCGTACCTGACCATGCACGCGCATGGCGGCGTCGAGATGCTCCAGGCCGGTGTCCACGGCCTCGAGGAAGGCGCCCGCAATGCGGGCCTCGACAAACCGGAGTCGCTCGCGGTCACCGTGCTGACCAGCGACGGCGATGCGCCCGAACACATCATGCCCAAGCGGGTCATGCTGGCGGCCGAGGCCGGCTGCACCGGGCTCGTGTGCGCGGCCGGCGACCTGCAGCAGGCCCACCACTACGCGCCGCGGATGACCCGGGTCGTCCCCGGCATCCGCCTGCCGGGCGACAACGGCGACGACCACGCGAACGCCGTGAGCCCGGGCGATGCCGTCACCGCGGGAGCCGATCTCCTGGTGATCGGCCGCACCGTGACCCGCGCCGACGACCCGGTTGCCGCCGCATTGGCGGTCCACGAGTCCATCGCCGCGGCCGGCGACTGAACGCCTCGGCGCACCGGCCGCCGCTCCAAACAGGCGGGGTCAGACCCTCGGGGCACCCGTCTCCAGTAGTGTCGGCGGTATGCCGACGCCACCAAAACTGTCCGACGAGGAGCGCGCCGCGGCGCTCCTGAAGGCCGCCGAGGCGCGCCGGGTGCGGGCAGAGCTGAAGCAGCGACTGAAAATGGGGTCGTTGTCGCTCCCCGAGTTGTTGGCCATGGCCGAGAACGACGAGATCGTCGGCAAGACCAAGGTCCTGGCCGTGCTCGAGTCGTTGCCCGGCGTCGGCAAGGTGAAGGCGCGGCGAACGATGGAGGAGATCGGCATCGCCGACAGCCGTCGTCTGCGGGGGCTGGGCGACAACCAGCGTCGCGAGCTCCTGGAGGAGCTCGGCTGAGGAGCGTCGGTGGCTGAACTCAGCGACCGCCTGATCATCGTCATCTCCGGCCCCGGCGGGGTCGGCAAGGGCACGATCGTCGCGCGGCTCCTCGACCGTGATCCCCGGCTGTGGCTGAGTCGTTCGTGGACCACGCGTGCGCGTCGACCGGGCGAACACATGGAGGCCTACCACTTCACCAATCGGGAGCTCTTCCTCGCCCATGTGGAGAACGGTGGCTTCCTCGAGTGGGTCGAGTTCCTCGAATACCTCCAGGGCACGCCCGTGCCGGATCCACCCGCCGGCCACGACGTGGTCTTCGAGATCGACGTCTACGGCGCAGAGCAGATCCAGCAGCACTATCCCGATGCGTTGCTCATCTTCGTGGATGCGCCCACACGCGCCCACCAGGAGGAGCGGCTGCGTGGCCGAGGCGACCCGGAGCACAAGGTGCAGGCCCGACTGGCGAAGGCCGAGGAGGAGCTGGCCGTCGCGCGGCGCCTCGACAGTGTGATGGTCGTGAACGACGATCTGGAGCGCGCCGTCGCCGAGGTCGAGACGCTCATCGCGGCGCGCCGCGCCAGCACGGACCACTGATACGATTGATGCTCGGCCTCCGTCGCTTGACGGAGCCCCTCACCGCTCGGAGAAGGCAATGGCGCACGGCTACGACACGATGATGAACCCGGCGATCGAGGAGCTCCTCGACGAGACCGGCTCGAAGTTCAGCCTGGTCACCCTCTCCGCGATGCGGAGCCGGGAGATCACGAACTATGTCGGCCAGCTGGGCCAGGGCATCGGTGCGTCCGTCCCGCCGCAGGTCACCTCGACGGCCAGCAAGCCGCTGTCGATCGCGTTCGAGGAGATCGCAGCCGAGAAGATCGAAGCGATCGAGATCGATCCCGAAGCCGAGGCTGCGGCCCTGGCGCTCGCTCAGGCGGAGGCCGAAGCGGCCGCCGAGCTCGGCGACGACAGCGCCTGATCCGCCGAGGCGCCCATGGGATCCCTTTCCGGTCGACGCATCGTCCTGGGCGTCACCGGTGGCATCGCGGCCTACAAGGCCGTGGAGGTCTGCCGACGTCTCGTCGACGCGGGCGCCCACGTGTCACCCATCCTGACGGACGGTGCGCTCGAGATGGTGGGCGCCACCACGTTCTCGGCACTCGCGAGTGAGCCCGCGCGCACCTCGCTGTTCCACGACCCCGACACGCCGATCCCGCACACCGTGCTGGGGCAGAACGCCGACCTCGTGCTGATCTGTCCTGCCACGGCGCGGGTGATCTCGGACATCCGCACCGGGCGCTCGGCTGATCTGCTGATGGCCACGGTGCTCGCCACCCGAGCTCCGGTGATGGTCTGCCCCGCGATGCACACCGAAATGTGGGAGCAGGCCTCGGTGCAGGAGAACCTCGAGGTGCTGGAAGAACGTGGCGTGCTCATCGTGCCGCCCGAGTCCGGCCGCCTCGCCGGCGGCGACATGGGCCACGGTCGTCTCGCCGAACCCGCGACCATCGCCGCCGCGGCCGAACGTGCCCTCGCTCCCGGCGATCTCGTCGCCCGCCGCGTTCTCGTGACCGCCGGTGGCACACGCGAACCGATCGACGCGGTGCGCTATGTGGGCAACCGTTCCTCCGGCAAACAGGGTCATGCGGTCGCCGCCGAGGCAGCCGCACGTGGCGCTGAAGTCGTTCTCGTCACCACCCGCGGCGAGAGCGCGCCGAGCGGCGTGCGGGTCGTTCCCGTCGAAACCGCCGCGGAGATGGCTGCCGCCTGCGAACTCGAGGCGCCCGACGCGGAGATCGTCGTGATGGCGGCCGCCGTCGCGGACTTCCGGCCGGCAAGCTCCGCCGACGGCAAGTTGAAGAAGCACGACGGCGCGCCGGATGTTGAGCTGGTGCCCACCGTCGACATCCTCGCCGGGCTGGGCGCGACCAAGCAGAAGGGGCAGGTGCTCGTCGGTTTCGCCGCTGAAACGAACGATCTGCTCGACAACGCCGCCGCCAAACTCGAGCGCAAGAATCTCGACATGATCGTCGCCAACGACGTCTCCAAGCCCGGTGTGGGCTTCGAGCACGACACAAATGAGGTCATTGTGCTCATGGCGGACGGCTCACGGCATCATGTACCACTGTCCGACAAGCGAGACATCGCGCGCGCCGTACTGGATGCGGCGCGGACCTGTCTCGAAACCGATCCCACCACAGTTTCACCCACTGATCAGGAGCAAGAGTGACCCGCTGGACCTTCACTTCGGAGAGCGTTTCCGAAGGCCATCCCGACAAGATGGCCGACCAGATCTCGGACGCGATTCTCGATGCCATGCTGGAGCAGGACCCGATGTCTCGGGTCGCCTGCGAAACCATGGTGACGACCGGCCTGGCGATCGTCGCCGGCGAGATCACGACCGAGGCCTACGTCGACATCCCCGGCACCGTCCGGGAGACGATCAACAACATCGGCTACGACCGTGAGTCGTTCGGCTACGACGGCAACACCTGCGGCGTCATGATCGCGATCGACGAGCAGTCGCCCGACATCTCCCAGGGCGTCACGGCCTCCGAGGAGGTCCGATCGGGCGAGGCCGGCGAGGCCGACGAACTCGACAAGCAGGGCGCCGGCGACCAGGGAATGATGTTCGGCTACGCGTGCGACGAGACCGACGCACTCATGCCGCTGCCGATCCACGTGGCCCATCGCATGGCCGAGCGCCACGCCGAGGTCCGCAAGGCCGGCACGATTCCCTACCTCCGTCCCGACGCCAAGACGCAGGTCACCTTCGAGTACGAGGACAACAAGCCGGTCAAGCTCAAGACCGTGCTCGTCTCGACGCAGCACAACGACGGCATCGACCGCGACACCATGATCCGGCCCGACCTGATCGAACACGTGATCCGTCCGGTCATCCCGGAGGCCTTCGCGGACGACGACTACGAAGTCTTCGTCAACCCGACCGGCCGGTTCGTGATCGGTGGCCCCGTCGGTGACGCCGGCCTCACCGGCCGCAAGATCATCGTCGACACCTACGGCGGCATGGCTCGTCACGGTGGCGGTGCCTTCTCGGGCAAGGACCCGTCGAAGGTCGACCGTTCGGCCGCCTACGCC
>BQJV01000344.1 GCA_021604885.1 Acidimicrobiales bacterium | reverse complement strand
GCTCGCCGATCAACCGCATCAACCGCTCGGCGACGAACTCGGCCTCAGCGGCGACGACCGGCCCGGGCAGCACGATCGCGAACTCGTCGCCGCCCAGTCGAGCGACGAGGTCGCCCGGGCGCACCGCAAGACGCAACCGATCGGCGATGACCACCAGCAGTTCATCACCGCGGTCGTGCCCGAGGGAGTCGTTGATGTTCTTGAACCGATCGAGATCCAGCAGCAGCACGGCGACGGATCCGGAGCCGTCCTCGAGCCGATGGATCTCGTCGAGGAGACGGCGCCGGTTGGCCAGACCCGTGAGCTCGTCGTGCGAGGCCTGGAACCGCAGGAGCTGCTCCGCCCGGCGACGCTCGGTGATGTCCTCGACATGGATCAGCCAGAAGTGCTCGCCGCTGTCCATCTCGATGACCGACCCGCGCATCTGGCCCCACACCCGTGAACCCCCCGGCCCACGGAACGCGGCTTCACCGGTGAGCTGACCGGCCACGTCCTCGTTCCACTGGAGCTCGTCGTAGGATTCGTCGTAGACGAAGTGGGGTGCGGTGCCCACCAGTTCCTCGATCGATTCGGCGCCGACGAAGTCGACGAACGCCTGATTGCAGGTGATGAGGTTGAGGTTCTCGTCGCGTAGGACGACGCCGATCGGGGCGTCGGCAAAGGCAGCGTTCGCGTAACGCTCGGCTCCGATCCGCGCGTCGACCTCCTGCAGCATCTGGCTGATCGACTCGATCAGTTCGACATCGGTGTCGCTCCACTGGCCGGTGTCGGCACGCGACGCCACCAGAACGCGCTCGACGCCGTTGGCGCCGCGCGGGATCGCGACGCGCGACGGCGCGGTGTCGGTCTCGTCGAGAACCCGCAGCGTGAGCTTCTGCTCGAGTCGGGCGCTGTCGAGCTCCGGGGACGCGCCCCAGGCAGTCGGCTCGGTGCCTGCGAGCAGATCGTCGTTCGCGAGCCACAGCGTGGCGTGCACGTAGCGGGACTTGTTGGTGTCGACGCGCCAGTCCACCAACGACGAGAGACCGCAAGCCTCGCCGATACGGCGGAACACACCGTCCAGCACGGTCGTGTAGTCCTCCGGCGTCGACTCCGCCAGGATCGCCGCGCACTCCGACAGGAGACGTTGCGACGCCAGACGCTCGCGACCACGACGCTCCTCGGAGAGTCGTGCGCGGAACTGGCCGAGCGTGGCTGCGAGCGATCGTGCCGCTTCGATCTCGTGATCCGCCAGGCGGCGCGGCGCGGCGACGGTCAGCGTCGCTCCGACGTGCCCGGCCTCTGTGATCGGCAGCACCACGACCGCGACGCCCGGACCCCACTCCTCCTCGAAGAAGCTGGTCCATCGCCGGTCGCCGGTCGGATCGAACTCCATCACGCTCGAGACGGACAGCTCACGTTCGAACTCGATGGTCGCGCCCGGCTCGGGGCACCTTCGACCCGGCGGCGCCCAGACCGTCTCGACGACCGTGGATCGGGCCTCGACTCGCCGGAGTGCGAGCCCGCGCAGACCGAGCGCTTCACCGAAACGAGCGAATGCGTTGTCGGTCACGGCATCGGCGGTGTCGAGGTGCGCACCGAGCAGTTCATCGGCGAGCTCGGCCAACACCTCGTCCAGAGCGAGGCGTCGGAGCACTTCCGACTCCGCCCGGACGCGGACCTTCAGCTGGCCGATCAGGTCAGCCGCCGCATTGACGAGGTCGCGGGTGGCGGAAGGATGCTCGATCTCCCCCATGGGCCAGATGAAGGTGAGCGCGGACGACGGGAGGCCGGTGCCTCGGATCGGGGCGACAACGGTCGTCCACCGGCCGTCCTCGCTGTCACGCAGACTCGGCGCCAGATCGTCGGAGGCAGCGTGGGTGGAGACCGCCGTCTCGCCGGTGATCATCTCGTCGATCAGCGGCATCGCATTGCGGTTGAGGGTGGTCCCGGCATCGACGGCCAGGAACTCCGAAACCGACCAGCTCTCGGTGATCGTGATGGTCTCGTGATCGGCACCGATACCGGCGATGACGGCGAGCTCCGCGCCGATCTCCGAGCCGATGCGCCCGATCGCCTCGCTGATCACCGCGGACGCGGTCTCCCCGGTGGCGTCGAGGAAGGCGGCGCCCGTTTGTGAGAGCACCCGCTGCGCGGTCAACAGATCGGCCGCCTCCCGCTGGGCGACGACGCGCCCCCGGGACTGGCCGATCACGGACGCGAGCATCGACAGCGAGTCGACGTCCTCCGGGGACCAGGGCTCGGATCCCAAGCGGGTGACCGCGAGGATCGCGTCGAGGTGGCCGAGCGAGGCCGGCACGAGCACCACACTGCGAGGCGGATTCCGCACGCCGAGCATGTCGGTCATCTCCGGCCCCATCAGGGCATCGGTGATGTCGGCCACATCCACGAGGCGCGGCTCGGCCGCGTACTCGCGCAGGCTGAGACCCTCTGCGCCCGGCAGATTCGACACGTCCGGCACCGGGACCGTGCGCCACTCGTCCGGCAGCTCGGCGTCGCCGACGAGGAAGGGGAGCTGGATCGCGTCGTCGCCCAGGAGATCGATCACGACGACGGATTCGGCGCCGGCGATGTTGCGGAGTTCGCCGAGAGAATCGACGATGGCAGCGTCGAACGCGTCGGCCGTGACCGACTGCAGCCGCGTTGCGAGGGACACGGTCAATTCGTCGAGTCGGCGCCGCCGCCGGAGGCGTTCCTCGGCGCGAATCCGGCGGTAGAACTGGCGAAGCAGGAGTACGGTGCCGCGGACGAGCTCCTCGGCGTGCCCCTCCCAGCTGCCGGCGTCGGAGCCAAGTACGAGCACGTGTGTCTCGTCGTCGCTCTGTTCGATGATGGCGACGACGGCGACACCGCCGTCCCAGCCTCGCCGCCGGACGGTGTCCGGCCCCACGATGAGCTCGAGCGGGACGATGGCGAAGCCACCTCCGTCGATCACCGCGTCGCGAACCGATGGATCCGGTGAGAACGCTTCGTCGCCGACGTCGTAGGACTCGTCGACCGACCACCGCTGGACGCTGGTGGCGAGCATGGTGTGCGGGTCGATCCGCCACACGCCGGCGGACGACGAGTCGAGGAGGAGGGCCACTCGCTCGATGGCCGCCTCGACCACGGCGGGAGCCGTGTCAGCGGTCGCGTCGATGAGCGACGCGCCCAACTCCCACAGGATGTCCTGCGGAGTCCACGACCGATCGGTGCCACTCATCGGGGACCAATCGGCCGCAGTCCGCAGAAGGTGAGGTTCCTACGGCCCGCTCCGGGGCACCCCGTGGTACGGGCTTCCCGCCTCCCGCCAGGCGCCGAAGAGCTCGAAGAACGCCTCACCGAACGGATCGACATCCTGCAACGGCATGGCGGCGCGACGGACCGTGAAGTCGAGAGGCGCGAGCGAGGCCGCGCGCTCGAACCATCGGCCGGCGCGCTCGGTGTCACCTGATCGGCGATGGTGCTTGGCGATGCGGAACGCCAGTCGCGCCTCGAGCTCGTCCGCCGACAGATCCTCGACGGCGTAGTCGGCATCGTCCGGGAGTGCGCCGTCGTGCACCCACCGGCGAACCTGTTCCATGTGCTCGTCCGGTGTCACGCCGGTGAAGTCGACGAACATGTCCGTACCGACCTCAGCGGAGTTGGGTCGGGCGACCGTGCCGTCCTCGTCGATCCAGACCACGGTCGGCACGTTGCTGACGGCGTAGAGCTCTGCCAACAGGTGTTCGCGGTCGAGCAGGACGGGGAACGAGATCCCTTCGGCCCACTCGCGCACGTCATCGGCCGACTCGTCGAGAGCGACCGCGATCACCGAGAACCCGGCGTCGGCCAGCTCGTCATGCAGTGTCTGCCACCCGGGCAGCTCGTAGCGGCAACCTCACCAACTCGCGAAGGCGATGAGCAGGCGCTTGCGTCCCGCGAACTGTTCGAGGGAATGCAGCCCGCCGTCCAGATCCGGCAGGGTGAAGTCCGGGGCCTGACGGCCCGCCAGCGCGGCCCGCCGATCAGCGGACGCGACGCTGATCGCCACCGTGGCCGTCTCGTCGTCGACCAGCAGCGACGAGCCGAGCGCCTCGACCACGGCGCCGAGGTCGACCTCGTCGCCGTCGAGGCCCCGAACGGGGACGCAGGCATCGCCGCGACACAGTCCTTCGGGCTTCAACTCCCAACCGATGGCCGCCGGGAGGTCAGCGGCCGCGAGCGTCGCCCGTCCGTCGGCGGCCTCGCCGGACACGATTGCGGCACCATCGGTCCTCAGAACTGTGAGCGTCGACATCGATCCTCCAGGCGG
>BQJV01000343.1 GCA_021604885.1 Acidimicrobiales bacterium | reverse complement strand
CTCGACGCGGCGGGTCCGCTCATCGAGCGGGTGGGTGACACGCGGCTCGATGTCCGAGCCCAGCTCCGTCGTGATCGTTGAAGTAGAAGCGGCTGCCGGGGTCATACGTCATGAAGCTGTACGGCTCGATGCCCTCCGCTCGCACACGCGTCTCGATCAGGTCGAGGTCGTCGACGAGGATGCCGAGGTGCTGCAACCCGCCCAGGCGGTCGGCGTCGGCCATCGGTTCGGGTGCCTCCGGCGGCGTGTACAGCGCGACATAGTGCGAGTCGGTGCCGACGTGCACGGTCCGGCCGCCCATGAGCGACGGACCCTCCCACCGGACCTGCCAGTCGAAGAGCCGCTCGAGCATCGCGGCGGACGCGGAGGGATCGGTGACCGTGACGTTGGCGTGTTCGAGCATGCCGGGCATGGTGACTCCTTTTGCAAAGTGTGTGCTTGGAGTATTGGGCCTCGCCGGGATAATTGTCAAGAGATCTCTTGTGAAATATCCGCTACGCTGGGGCCATGACCGACCGCGCCGGCATCGGCGACGCCCAGCGTCGCATCGTCGACATCCTCAAGCGCGCCGGCGCGTCCACGACCGCGAGCATCGCCGATGCGCTCGAGGTGACCACACAGGCCGTGCGACCCCAGCTCGTCGAGTTGGAGGAGCGCGGACTCGTGCGCTCGGAGACCCTCGTCACCGGCACGCGGGGCCGCCCGCCGGTCGGTTGGGCCCTCACCGAGCTGGCGATCGAGTTGTTCCCGGACCGCCACGCCGACCTGACCGTCGAGCTGCTGCAGACCATGCGGGCCGAGCTGGGCGAGGACGCGCTCGATGCCGTCCTGGCGGCGCGCGACAAGCAGCATCTCGCCTCGCTGGAGACCCGGATGGGCGGGCTCGCACCCGACGATCTCGGCGCCCGGGTCGAGGTCCTTGCGGAGGCCAGGTCGCGTCAGGGATACATGGCCGAGGTCGTGCCCGACGGTGACGAACTCCTGCTCGTCGAGCATCACTGTCCGGTGTGTGCCGCGGCCACCGAGTGTCAGAGTCTGTGTCGCAACGAGCTCGCCCTCTTCGCGGATGCGCTCGGCGACGGTGCCGTCGTCGAGCCCAGCCAGCACCTGCTCGCCGGCGACGAGCGGTGTGTCTACCGGATCTCACGTCGCAGCTGACATCCCCCGCGTGCTGCGGTACCCTGACCGCGGAGAGTGAGGGAGTCGGGCGTGGCGAGGCGAACACGGGCATCAGTCATCGGTGGCGCGATCGTGCTTGCGGTCGCGTTCTTCGTGGTCCCCTCGGTCGGGGCCGAGCCGGACATCTCGGTGCCCGCGCCCACGGGGGCGCCCGCCGACGGCGACGTCATCGCCCTGGTCATCGACGGCTCCAACGGCTTCGACGGGGCCGACGCGATCTTCATCACGAGCTGCGCGAACGCGGACAACAGCTTCGAGCCCTGGTTCGGCGACGCGCAGGGCCGGTGCCACGAGAATGGCGTTGTGCCGCCGACGGTCTCCAACGGCGCGACCTTCTCGGGGGCGGGACTCCTCCCGAATCCCGTCGACGGTGAGCAGTACTCGTTCTCCTATGTCTGGGATACCGACTTTCCGGGCGACGCCGTCTGCTTCGCCGACGCACCGGTGCCGTGCCGAATCCAATTGGTGGGAGTCACCGTCACGGCCACCGAGGTCTGGCGCCACGACGTCGCGGTGAGCACGGTGAAAGAACTTCCGACCGCCGTCATCGACGCGACGGTCAGCACGGTGGAGGGCGACTCCGGAGACACGGTTCTGGACATCGACCTGAGCCTCTCGCGTGAGGTCCCCTGGTCCGTCTATGCGTATGTCGACCTCGTCGACGTCGAGACCAACTCGAGCCGACACAGCTATCCGACAGCGGACCCGCTCGATCTCCGCATCGAGGTGGACGATGTCGACTTCTCCGTCGACGACCATGTGACGGTGCGCGTCTTCGGAGACAACCTCGATGAGATCGACGAGCGTGCGATCGTGCGAGTGCGCCTGGAAGGTGGCGGCGCGACGATCGGTGGCTTCTACGGTCTCTCGATCGTGACGATCCTCGACGATGACGAGCCGCCGAGGTTGATTCCCGGCAACGTCGGCGTGCTCGAGGACGACACGACGGTGATGGTGCCCTTCACACTCGACTCGTACTCGGGGAAGGACGTCACGTTCGACTGGGTCATCGGCGGCCACGGCCCCACGTCCAACGCCGGCGAGGACTATGTGGCGGGGTCGGGCACTGCGACGATTCCCGCTGGTGAGCGGACGGTCGAGATTCCGGTCGAGATCCTCGGCGACGACGTGCCCGAGCAGGACGAAATCGTCCTCGTCGCTCTACAGAATCTCCAGAACGCCCGGCCCGGCGGATACTTCGGTCTCGCCTTCCTGGGCGTCTTCAACGACGAGCCGTTCCCGGACTGTCTCGATCGGCTGGGCCCCGGTGCGAACCTCTCGTGGTGTGACCTCTCCGGCGTGACGCTGCTCGGCGAAGACCTCACCGGCGCGGACCTGCGCGGAGCGAACCTCTCCGGTGCGACGATCGTCAACGGCGACTGGTCCGGCATCGTGGCCACCGATGTTGACCTCGACGGCGCCACGTTCGCCAACGTGAACCTCTCGGACGCCGACTTCTCCGGCGGTGCCGGCGCCGTGACGTTCACGAACTCGACGCTCGACTTCGCGCTCATGGACGGTGCGTTCGAGGGATCGCGCATCATCGGATCGTCCGCCCTCGGCGTGTACCTGCACGGCCGGTTCGACGACGGTCTGTTCTCGCTGTCCGACTTCACCGGCGGCGACATCACGACCGCTCGATATCCGCGAGCTGTGTGGAGCGGTGCCACGTGCGCGGACGGCGCGGCGTCTCGCGACACATTCGATACCTGCCAACGGGTCTTGATCTTCTCGCTGCGCGAGGGTCGGTTCGGCGCATCTGACGTGGTCACCAGTGGTGTGCCCGAAGGCGAGGACGTCTTCTTCCGCATGGTGCTCGAGGGATCCGAGGGCTTCCTCCCCGGGATCACATTCTTCGGCGCACAGTTCTGGGCCGGCCCGACGGGCTTCGAAGCAGAGATGACCGGAGGCGGTACCACGGTCGTTGATCAGACCGGCAACGGATTCCCGGACGCCAACTGGTCCGGTCTCTCCTCGGAGCTCGAGATCAACGTGAGCGACAGCGAGCTCTGCGTCGCCGGCTACAACAGCCGCGAGGAACGCGCCTTCGGCTGTCGTGCGGTGACCGTCGTCGAGTGGGAGGACGACTCGGAGCCGCCGATCAGCCCGCCGGCATCGCCGCCCTCCAGTCCGTCCTCGAGTCCGCCGATCAGCGGCAGCGGCCTGAGCGCCCTCACGTCGTTCCTCGCGGAACCCGTCGGGCTCATGGCGACCAGCGCGGCCGTCGGGCTCTTCTTCCTTCTGGGGTCCCGGCGAGCCGAGACCACGCTGCGAGACGAACGCGAAGAGGACGGCGGCGACGACCAGGAGTAGCTTCCCCGCGTGGACTTGGCAGAGCTGCTCGACGGGTACGGCACCGCGATGCGGGTGCGGGCGGGCGACATCGTGTTCCGCGAGGGCGACCCGTCCGGCGCGGCCTACGGCGTGGTGGCCGGACGAATTCGGATCGAGGTGACCACGCCGACCGGCGGACGGCTCGTGCTCGGCGTGAAGGAGCCTGGCGACCTGCTCGGCGAGCTCGGCGCGCTCGACGGCTCGGCCCGTTCTGCGACCGCAGTCGCGGTGGACGACGTGCAGCTCGTGCAGGCGAGTGTCGACGAGTTCCTCCGGGCCCTCGAGGAAGAACCCGGCCTTGCCGTCGATCTGCTGCGGCGGGTGTCCCAGGATCTCCGGAGCGCGGTGGATCGCACCACCGTCCGCGCCAGTGCGGACACCACCCAGCGCCTGGCGATCCTGCTGTGCGATCTGTCGCAGCGGTACGGCGAGGTGAACGGGAGCGGGGTGCACATCGATCTCGCCCTCACGCAGGAGGACGTCGCCGGCTGGATCGGCGCGACCCGGGAAGCCACCGCACGGTCGTTGCGCACCCTGCGCGACGGGGGCTGCGTCACCACCGGTCGACGCCGGATCGGCGTCACCGACCTGACGGCGCTGCAGCGCGCGGCGGTCGGCTAGCGGTGTCGCGTTGGAGCGAGCGTGACGACGTGCCTCGCGGGGCGGACTATGACCAGCGTTGGAAGGCGATGGCGGCGGCGGGGGAGTCGGTCCACGGCGAGGTCGATCTCGTCGAATGGCTGCTCGATCGCGACGGGTTCGCG
>BQJV01000342.1 GCA_021604885.1 Acidimicrobiales bacterium | reverse complement strand
GATGATGTCCGAGCGGGATGCGACGGCACACGCGGCCGGGTCCGCGAACGCGTCCAGGAACGCCCGCCATTTCGGCTCGGCCCGGGTCACCTGCGTCTGCTGCAGCATCGCCTCGGCGACGAGGATCGCCCACGGGTCCCGGGTGCGCCGCCAGGGCAGGTCCCGCAACGACGCGTCAGCCCAGGTCAGCAGGGTCGCGACGAGGGGCTCCGCGGACATCGCCGGATCGTAGAAGGACGCGCTCAGGTCGGCCACCGAAACCGCCGATGATCTTCACAGGGGAGACCGGTGGAAAGGCAGCTGGTGAGCGCAGGGACCGAGAAACGCGGGTTGGCCGACTTCGACGTCGGCCTGTGGCGTCTGTTCTTCGAGATCCGCATCGTCGGGCTCGGCGTGCTGGGCGTGATCGCGTTCGTGCCCGCCGCCCGTGTCGAGCCCGTCATCGCGGTCTTCATCCTCGGGTTCTCGGTGCCGGCGAACGTCGTCATGCGAGAACTCGTCACGAGGTGGCGCTTTCTCCCCTGGTGGATGCCGATCGCCGACGCCGCCCTGAGTGCGGTTGCGATCGCGATCCAGCCGTCGCTCGCGCCGATCACCCTGCTCGTGATGCTCGGATCGACGAGCCAGGCGGCGACGGCCGGCTGGCGAACGACGGTCCCGACGACGCTCGCCGGTGCGCCGTTCCTGTTCGTGCCGATCGTGGCCTACGACGTGCCGGACGGCGTGACCCAACTCCTCGCGTACCTCTCCGTTTCGATCGGCGTGACGGTGTTCGTCGCCGTCATCGCGAGCGCCGAACGGGCCGGCCGCCGCAGCAATCAGTCGCTGCTCGACGGCATCGATGCCGTGGTCTGGGAGGCACATCCCTATCCGTTCGTCGATGCAACGGTGTCCGGAAACACGCGGGCGATGCTGGGACACGACCGAGACCGACTCTCGGGCCCCGGTGCATGGCTGTCGTACGTGCCTGCCTTCGACCGTGCGGCCGTCGTTCGCGAGTCACAGGCCTTCATCGAGGCGGGCGAGGACCACGAACTCACCTACCGAGTCGCCGACGCCGACGGCAATCTCCACCACGTGCGGGATCGGGTGCGCGTGGAGGTCGATGCGGACGGCCGTCCGACCACCACCCGCGGCGTCGTGGTCGACATCACCGACGAGGTGCGGGTCCGCGAGTCGAACCGGAACCTCGCGGAGCTCGTCGAACGCGTTCCCGTCGGCCTGGTCGTGGTGCGCAGCGCCCGCAGCGGCGAGTTCACGACGGTGACGGTCAACCCGGCCTACGAGGACCTGACCCAGCGTCCCGCGACCTCGCTCGTCAACACGTCGGTCACCGGGCCACTCGACGGCCCGGGAGCGAGCGAGCTGCTCCGGCTCCTCATCGACGTCCAGGAGACCGGCCGGGCACAACGCCGTGGCGAAGCCGGGGACCTGCGGCGCGACGGCGAACGGATCCTCTCGCTCGAAGCATTCCCGATCTCGGACAGCCTGATCGGCTTGAACGTCATGGACGTCACCGACCGCGTGATCACCGCACGCGTCCTGCGTCACCAGGCATTGCACGACGAACTCACCGGGCTCCCGAACCGCGCTCTGCTCGAGGACCGCCTCCGCCACGGCATCGACGCAGCCCGCCGAGATCACGGCGCGGTCGCGCTGCTGCTCCTCGACCTCAATCAGTTCAAGGAAGTGAACGACACCCTCGGCCACGACCAGGGCGACCGTCTCCTGCGGATGGTGGCGATACGCCTCCGCGAGGCTTTGCGCGCCGTCGACACCGTGGCGCGCCTCGGTGGCGACGAGTTCGCCGTCCTGCTGACCGACGACGTCTCCCCGCGCCGCACCCTTCGGGCCGCGGAGCGCATACTCGCCTGCTTCGACGAACCCCACGACATCGACGGCATGTCACTCCAGTGCGGGGCCAGCCTCGGCGTCGCCCTCTACCCCGAGCACGGCGACGACGCGGAGGCCCTGCGCAAGCACGCGGACATCGCCATGTACGCCGCGAAGCGACGAGGCGGCGGCGTGGCCGTCTACGACCCGGAACGCGACCGGCCGAATCTCGACCGATTGACGCTCGTCGGACAACTTCGCCACGCGCTCGACAACGGCCAACTGCTGGTGCACTACCAACCGGTGGTCGAGCTCTCGACGGCGCGGGTGGTGCGGGTCGAGGCGTTGGTCCGCTGGGATCACCCGGAACGCGGCCTCATCGGGCCGGGCGAGTTCGTCGACGTCGCCGAGGTCTCCGGCGTGATCCGCCCGCTCACCCGTTGGGTCTTCGAGCAGGCCGCGCAGGACACACAACGCCTGACGGCAGCGGGCCACGTCCTCGACGTGGCGGTCAACGTCTCCGTGCGCAACCTGTACGAGCCCGCCTTCGTCGACGCGATCCGGGGCGCGCTCGAGCGAGCCGATCTCGCCGGCGATCGCGTGATCCTCGAACTCACCGAGACCCAGGTGATGGACGATCCCCTGCTCGCGCACGGCGTGCTCGAGCGCCTGCGCAGCCTCGGCGTGCGGGGGTCCGTCGACGACTTCGGCACCGGTCACTCCAGCCTGAGCAACCTCCAGAGCCTCCCGCTCTCGGAGATCAAGATCGACAAGTCGTTCGTGCAGGCCATGGGCGACGGCGACGAGGCTGCCGCGACGATCGTGAAGTCGATCGTCGCCCTCGGCCAGAACCTCGGTCTCGCCGTCGTCGCCGAGGGTGTCGAGACACCGTCGGCGCTGACGCGATTGTCGATGCTCGGCTGCGACCACGCACAGGGATACCTGCTCGCGGCACCACTCCCCTATGACGAACTCGTCGCGTTCCTCGACGGCTCCCGCAGCGGCGTGTCGTTCTGAGCGGAGCGCTCAGCCCAGCGTGAGCGCCGGATCCTCGCCGAGTCGCCGGGACACGACCTCGTACGTCCGCGCCGCGGAGCTGGTCAGGGTGTCGACGAGCCCACCGTCCGGATCGATCTCGTCGGCCCGTCGGATCACATAGCCGTTCTGGCGATCGACCCACGTCGGCGTGACCTGCACCCCGACCGCGTTGATCTCGCCCGCATCGTTCTCGAGGAGTGTGACCGTCGCGATCATGCCGTCCTGCGACGCGGTCACGCAGCAGTTGGCGGATTGGTTCGAGAGGAAGTTGCCGAGCCCGTAGACCACCCACTCGTCGCCTACACGATCGACCGGCTGGACGACATGGGCGTGGTGACCGATAACCAGATCGACCTCGTCGCTCGGGAGGATTTCGGTCAGCCACTGTTCCTGCGCGCTGGACGGCGTGTGTTGGTACTCGTTGCCCCAGTGGAGACTCACCACGACGAACTCTGCGCCCGCTTCCTTGGCGATCGCCGCCTCGGCCACGATCTGCTCCGGCTCGATCAGATCGACGAGGAACGGCTCGTCGGCCGGCATGACGAAGCCGTTCAACGAGTAGGTCGCCGAGATGTGGGCGATGGTGATGTCGTTCACCTCGTAGAGGACCGGCGCGAGATCAGCTTCCGCGTCCGCCGCCATGCCCGCCTGCGGAAAGCCGAGGTCCTCGAAGACCTCGAGGGTCGACCGCACACCGTCCGCGCGGCGGTCGAACGAGTGGTTCGACGCGGTACTGCAGCCGTCGTAGCCGGCATCGATCGCGGCCTCCACCAGTGCCCGCGGCGCGTTGAAGACCGGATATCCCGACAGGTTGGTGTCGTCGCGCGACACGGGCGACTCGAGATGGCAGATCGCCAGGTCGGCGGCCGACAGCACCGGCCGCACCTCGTCGAACATCGGCCGGAAGTCCCAGCCGGTCTCGGCGTTCGCCGCGGCCGCCGAGGTCACCGGCGAATGCGGGAGGAGATCGCCCGTGAACGCGAGCGTGGCGGTACGCGGCGGGGGCAGCGTCGTGGTCGTCGTGGTGGTCGACGTCGTAGTCGTGGACGTCGTGGAATCGGGCGTCTCCCCCGCCGCTGCGACATCGGTGTCGCCGACATCGTCGACGCCCACGTCGGTGGTCGATGCGACGAGCATGCCCGCGACGAAGACGCCGACCAGCACGACGGCGGCGAGGAGCCGGACCTGAGTCGGGGTCATCGGAACAGCTCCGGGGCGATCGGACAGTCGACGCGATATCGGATCTCGGCGACGGGCTGCGGTCCGGTGGGGCCGACGATGCGGTCGACGAGCGGCAGCGGCACGAGCTCGACCTCGTCGTCCCACGGGTCGACGTCCTGGCCGCGATCGGCAACCCACTCGAACATGCGACTCGGCACGACCCGACCCACGCCGGCGACGAGCCAC
>BQJV01000341.1 GCA_021604885.1 Acidimicrobiales bacterium | reverse complement strand
TGTCCCCATCCGCATCGGGGTGAACGGTGGATCGCTGCATCCCGACCTCTACAAGAAGTACGGCGGCAGGGTCACGCCCGAGGCGATGGTCGAGTCGGCGCTCCAGGAGATCGCCTACTTCGACGAGGTGGGGTTCGACCTGATCAAGATCTCGGTGAAGGCGTCGAGCGTGCCGCTGATGATCGAGGCGTATCGCCAGCTCGCGGAGGTCACCGACCATCCGCTCCACCTCGGCGTCACCGAGGCGGGCCCGCCGCCGATCGGCACGCTCAAGGCCACCGCCGGCATCGCCACGCTGCTGGCCGAGGGCATCGGCGACACGATCCGCTACTCGCTCACCGCCGATCCGGTCGAGGAGGCGAAGGCGGGACGCCAGCTCCTCGAGGTGATGGGGCTGCGCGAGCGCAAGAACGTCGACCTGATCGCCTGCCCGAGCTGCGGTCGAGCCGAGGTGGATGTCTTCACCGTCGCCCAGGACGCGATGGAAGCATTCGGCGAGCGCGAGATCCCGCTGCAGGTCGCCGTGATGGGGTGTGTGGTGAACGGGCCGGGTGAGGCGCGTGACGCCGATCTCGGCATCGCGGCCGGCAACAAGCGTGGGCACCTCTTCGTGAAGGGCCAGAACGTGATGGTCGTGCCCGAGGACGAGATGGTCGACACGCTCGTGGAATGGGCCGAGTTCATCCACGAGCACGGGGCCGAGGCGGCGCTCGCGAAGGCCGCGGCCACCAAGGACGCGGCCAAGAAGGCCGCTGACGAGGATCGGAATCGCAACCTCGACGAGCGCGGTGACGACGCGAACGACGCCGAGACCGTGATCGCCGAGATCCGCCGCAAGTCCGAGTGACATGGCGACCGTGCGGGTCGCCCGGGCTGCGGCGCGCGATCGCGCCCTGCCGCTGGTGTCCGTGCGCAGCGGTCGCCGAGCCGACGGATTCGCCGAGGCCGGTCGCGCCCCGTTCCTGATCCGGGTGCCGCTCACGCAGGCGGAGTTCGACGAGGTGCAGGTGCTGCGCAGTCGGCAACGCTCCGCGCTTTGGGGAGGCGTGGGGTGCCTCGCCCTCGGCGCCTCGTTGGCCCGGTTTCCGGTCCTGCTTCCTCTCGCCGTGGTGATCGCGGTGCTGTCCGCCGTGCTGTGGGGTGTGTGTTGGCTGCTTCTGCGTCGGTTGCTCCCGCGCGTCGAGCCCGGCCCCGGCGCGAAGGAATTCACCCTCCGCGGGGTGCACCCGGCCTTCGCCGACGCCGTCGGCACGGGTTGAGGCAGCGGCGACGACCGAACGTCGATCTTGCTAGACTGCCGAGTGCGTTCGGTAGTCCGTTTGGATGAGGCGTGGCCCTGGGCCACGCCTTTCTCGTATCCGGCAGCCAATCGTGTATCGAATCGAGTCCATCCGTATCCGCCACGTTGAAGGGAGCCCCGACATGGCCATCATCGACCGTGTTCGCGAACTCGTGCTCCCGATCATCGATGCCGAGGACGTCGACCTCTACGACATCGAGCACAACGGTGGCGTGCTGCGCATCTTCGTCGACGCCCGCCGTGAGCCCGGCGACACCGAGACCGGCATCGACATCGCGGTCATCAAGCGGATCAGCCGCGGCATCAGCCACCTACTCGACGAGACCGATCCGATTCCCGGCCGCTACACCCTCGAGGTCTCGAGCCCCGGGCTCGAGCGACCGCTTCGCACCGCCGAGCATTTCCGGCGGGCCATCGGCAGCGAGGTCAAGATCAAGACGATGCCCAACGTGGACGGCGACCGCCGCGTCCAGGGCATCGTGACCGCCGCGGACGACGACGGCGTCGACATCGACGTCGACGGCGAGACCCGTCGCGTCGCCCTCGACGACGTGTCGAAGGCCCGCACCGTCTTCGACTGGGGGCCCACCCCCAAGCCCGGCGGCCCCAAGAACGCACCCAAGAACGCACCCAACCCCGAGAAGAAGGCTCCGACGTCATGAACCAAGACATGATGGAAGCACTCCAGGCGCTCGCCGCCGAGCGCGGCATCTCCGTCGACGCGCTGTTCGCCGCGCTGGCGGACGCGTTGGAGTCCGCCTACAAGCGGATGCCCGGCGCCAACGAATACGCCTGGGTCACGATCGATCCCGACACGATGGAGTTCCGGGTGTTCGCCCAGGAGCTCGACGAGGACGGCGAGCCGATCGGCGAGGAGTTCGAGGTCACCCCGGACGACTTCGGTCGCATCGCGGCCCAGACCGCCCGCCAGGTCATGACCCAGCGCATTCGCGAGGCCGAGCGCGAGCTCAAGTACGAGGAGTACGCCGGCCGTGAGGGCGACATCGTTACCGGCATGATCCAGCAGACCGATGCGCGCTACACCCTGCTCGACCTCGGTCGGGTCGAGGCGCTGCTGCCCCAGGCCGAGCAGGTGCCCTATGAGCGGCCCGACTCGAACGTGCGTATCAAGGCGTACATCGTCGAGGTTCGCAAGACCGCCAAGGGCCCGCAGATCGTCGTCAGCCGCACCCACCCGGGTCTGGTCAAGCGGCTCTTCGAGCTCGAGGTTCCCGAGATCGCCGACGGCGTCGTCGAGATCAAGGCGTGTGCCCGCGAACCGGGTCATCGCACGAAGATCGCCGTCTTCTCGAACGACAACAACGTCGACCCCGTCGGTGCGTGTGTGGGCGCCCGTGGCGCCCGCGTGCGTCAGGTCGTCAACGAGCTGCGGGGCGAGAAGATCGACATCGTCCCGTTCTCCGAGGATCTCGACGAGTTCGTGATGAAGGCGCTCTCGCCGGCCAAGGTCACCCAGGTCCGCCCTGATCCCGAGACCGGTGACTGTGATGTCATCGTGCCCGACTACCAGCTCTCGCTGGCGATCGGCAAGGAAGGGCAGAACGCCCGTCTCGCGTCCCGCCTGACCGGCTGGGGCATCAACATCAAGAGCGAGACCCAGCTGGCCGAGGAAGAGGCCTACGGCGACGTCGAGTGGGCCGAGGGTGAGTGGGTCACCGATCCCGAGAGTGGCGAGCAGGTCTGGCAGCCGGCCGACGGCGGCGAGGCCGTGTCCGCGACCGACTGGGCCGAAGCCGCCGACGAGAACGCCGAAGCCAACGCCGACGAGAAGACCGAAGGCGCCGCCGTGCCTGATGAAGTCGACGAGGCCGCACCGGCCGCCGAGGCCCCCGCGGCCGAGGAAAACGGTGCCCCTGACGCCGAGGCGGCTCCGGCGAGTGCCGGCGACGAAGAGGAGTAGCTCGCCCGTTCGCACGTGTGTGGGGTGCCGGCAGGCTCTGCCGGCGACCTCGCTCGTCCGGGTTCGAGCGGTCCACGGACGCCTCGAGACAGGGCCGGGACCGGGCCGCGGGGCCTGGATCGGACCCTCCCCGGCGTGCGTCGAACTGGCCACGCAACGTCAGGCCTGGCGTCGTGCCCTGCGAGTCGAGGTGAACGCCGACGAGATCGCTAGGCTCTTGACGTCGTGGTCGACAGAACCGCTCGCGTGCCCGCACACGAACGGCTGACCCCGCTCGCTCTCTTCGCCTAATACAGGACTTTCGCCAGAACGTGCCATCCAACATCCGCGTCTACGAACTCGCTCGCGAACTCGGTATGACCAACGCCGAGACGCTCGAGCTCGCCGAGGGCCTCGGAATCGGGGTCAAGAGCCACTCGTCGAGCATCGTTGACGCGCAGGCAGACCGTGTCCGCCGCAAGGCCGAACGTGAGGGCCTCACCCGCGACGAACAGCCGCCGGAGCCCAAGAAGGCCGCCAAGAAGTCGACGAAGAAGTCGACGAAGAAGGCGGCCAAGAAGTCCACCAAGAAGACGGCCAAGAAGTCGACGAAGAAGGCGGCCAAGACGGCCGACGAATCCGTCGAGGAGCCCGAGGCCGACGAGCCGGCTGCCGAGGCACCCGCCGAGGTCGAAGCCGCGCCCGAGCCGGCGCCCGAGCCCGATGTCGTGGCGCCCGCCGCCGAAGCCCCGGCCGAGCCCGCCACGGAAGCCGACGCCGACGCGCCCGCGCCGGCCGTGGAGCCGACGCCGGCTCCCGCCACCGCCCGCCGCGCCATCAAGTCGTCCGGCAGTGTTGCGCCGCCGAAGCGACCCGCCGAGGAGGAGCCCGTCGTGGCCGCCGCCCCGGTGAAGAAGGTCGTGAAGAAGGTGGTGAAGAAGGTCGTCAAGAAGGTGGCGATCAATCCGAACGTGAAGCCGGGCGACGCACCGACCTCGCAGTCGGGCAAGCCGATCCCGCCGCCGCCCCGATCCGCGACCGGCCGTGCGATCCCGCCGCCTCCGGGTGGGCGTGGTCCGCGTACGCCGGCCGGCGGCCCCGGCCG
>BQJV01000340.1 GCA_021604885.1 Acidimicrobiales bacterium | reverse complement strand
GGGGGTGACCTTCGAGCTGTTCGACGGCATCGGCTTCGATGGTGAGGTGTTCGACACCGTGTCTCGTGACCGGCCGTTCAACATCTGGTTCGGCGACAGCTGGCCGACGGGCCGCCAGACGATGTCGGTGCGGGCCACTTTCCGTTACACGGCATCCTCGACAGGACGCCACCGGCTGTGCGCACTCGGGTTCGCCCACGCCGAGCTGTTCGTCGACGACGAGTTCGTGTGCGACAACAGCGACGGCTTCAGCGCCGGGCTCGGGCTCCACGGGGGCGACGGTTACCTGGACCTGGAGGAGGGTCGCACCTACGACCTCCGACTCGAGCACCGTCCTCGCGAGACGGGTCAGTGGCTGTGCCTGGTCGACGTCGGCATCGAGCCGGCCGTCGACACGCGCGAGGCGGGCATCACCGAGGCGGTCGAACTCGCGGCGCGAGCCGACACCGCCGTCGTCGTGGTCGGTTCCACTTCCGAGTGGGAGTCCGAGGGCGGCGACCGGGAGTCGATCGATCTGCCGAACGGTCAGAACGAGCTCGTCGAGCGCGTCGTCGCGGCGAACCCGAACACCGTCGTCGTCCTCAACTGTGGCGCGCCGATGAACCTGCCGTGGCTCGATGACGTGAAGGCCACGCTCCTCGCC
Organism: Acidimicrobiales bacterium; assembly: GCA_021604885.1. Taxonomy (GTDB): domain Bacteria; phylum Actinomycetota; class Acidimicrobiia; order Acidimicrobiales; family Aldehydirespiratoraceae; genus JAJRXC01. The sequence continues at coordinate 3,667 of BQJV01000340.1, read as the reverse complement.
TGGTATCCGGGCCAGGAGGGTGGCGACGCGATCGCGGACGTGCTGCTCGGCGACGTCGAGCCGAGCGGCCGGATGCCGACGACGTGGGCGGTCGACGAACGCGACACGCCGTCGTTCCTCAACTACCCGGGCGAGGCCGGCACCGTCCGCTACGGCGAAGGCGTCTTCGTCGGCTACCGCGGCTTCGACGCGCGGGGCGTGCAGCCGCGGATCCCGTTCGGTCATGGCGGCAGCTACACGAGCTTCGAGTGGGGCCCGCCGACCGTGTCGGGCTCGGGGACCGATCTCGCCGTGGACGTGCCGGTGACCAACACCGGTGGACGCGCCGGCGCCGAGGTGGTGCAGGTGTACGTCGCCGCGGACGAGCATGTCGTGCCGCGTCCCGAGAAGGAGTTGGCCGGGTTCGCCAAGGCCGAGCTCGAGCCGGGCGAGTCGGGGGTCGCCCGGGTCACGCTGCGGGCGCGGGCCTTCGCCCGATGGGATCCCGCATCGTCCGATTGGACGGTCGACGCCGGTGGTTACCGGCTGCTGGTGGGTGCGTCCGCCGGCGACATCCGCGCGGCGGTCGCGGTCGAGATCTGATCGTCAGCTCGCGGCGAGCCAGAGCAGGACGGCCTTCACCCGGCGGTGCACGGCCGGCTCCTCGCTGAGCTGCAGCTTCGAGAAGATCGAGTTGATGTGTTTCGCGACGGCGCCCTCACTGAGGACCAGTCGCTCGGCGATCGCCGCATTGTTGTCGCCCTCGGCAATGAGGCTCAGCACTTCCTGCTCACGCGGTGACAGCTCGTCGATTGCGGACGGCGTCGACTGTCGGCTCGCCACCAGCACCGACACGATCGCGGGATCGATGGAGGACCCACCGGCGGCGACGGTGCGCAGTGCCCGCTCGACTTCCGCGAGGTCCGAGACGTTCTCCTTGAGGAGGTAGCCGACGCCCTCCGAACCGCCTTCGAGCACCGATAGGACGTACTCGGGCTCCGCGTGCTGGCTCAGCACGACGACTCCGGTGGTCGGATGGTCCTCGCGGATCCGACGCGCGGCCTGGATGCCCTCGTCGGTGTGGCTCGGCGGCATGCGTACGTCCGTGATGACGACGTCGGGACGGTGCTCATCGACAACGTCGAGGAGTTCCGGAAGGCTGCCGGCCTCACCGACGAGCTCAATGTCGTCGAGGCCGTTGATGACGGCGACGATGCCGGCACGGACGAGGAGATCGTCGTCGGCGACGACGGCGCGCAGCGAGTGCATCGCCCTCTCCTAGCGGCTCGGATCGCGACCGACAACATCGGTCCACGCGTCGCGCAGGGAATCCGTCGAGAGCTCGGCCTTCGGGAGGAAGGCGTGCAGTGGCGGGCCGAGCGCATCCTCGGGCAGCGCGTCGCGATCGGCGGTGGACATGAGCACCAGAACCGCTTCGGTGCCACCGGCGGCCAGCGCTCTCGCCGTCTCCAGCCCGTTGCGGCCCGGCATGTGCAGGTCGATGAGGATGAGGTCGGGGTCCGGACCGTCATCCGCGCCGATGAGGTCGATCGCGGTCTCGCCGTCCGGGGCAGCGCCGACGCTGCGGAATCCCTCGCAGGCCGCGACGACCAGCTCCACGCTCGCGAGAACGTGCGGGTGGTCGTCGATGGCGAAGACCCGGATCTCGTCGGCGGCGCGTGGCATGCCCTCACCGTCGCGCCACCCGGCGCCCGAAGCCAGGGCGTGCGCAGGTGTCCACAGGTGGTGCTGGCACCACCCCCTGATCAACAGTGCCCGGTCAGCAGTGCCGGATCTCGTGCAGTTCGCCGTCGATGATCTCGTGGAGTGCGATGTCGGCCGGCGTCGCGCCGGCGAACACCGTGGGGTCGCCGAGCGCGAAGACCCGGTGCGGCACCTCGTGGTGCAGCGTCGTCGACGTGCCGGCGAGGACGTCGCCGACCGTGAGCGCCAGCGGGATGAAGACGGTGCGATTGCTGATGACCTCGCCGAAGACGTAGCCGGTCGCGCCGTCCTCGTCCGGAACCGACGTCGGCTGGACCATGATCCAGCAGAGGCCGGTCCCTCCGACCCGGAGGTCGCTAACGTCGGTGCCGATGCGGTCGTGGAGACCGGCCCTGGCGTAGAGATTGCCGTCGGTGCCGTCGCGGAAAAGGGCGAGGATCTCGTCGGTCACCTCGTCACGCGCCGCCGGGAACGGGTCGGGGATCGTGATCCTGAACGGATGCAGCACCTCGCGTGAGCGGTCGACTTCCGGGCCGTGGAGGTCGTGCCCGTCGACGTGCCACGGCAGCTCGAGGTCGAGCAGCGCCGCGATCGTCGGGACGATGTCGATCGTCTCCACCGCGTGGTCGAGCACCGCCCCGTCGGCCTGGCCGACCCGCTTCACGAAGATGGGGACGCCCGCGATGCCGCCTCCCGCGCCGCCCACCGAGCGGGCGTGCTCGCCGGGCACGAAGCCGATGCCGTGGTCGGCGGTGACGATCACGATGCTGTTCTCGAACGCCCCGGTCTCGACGAGCCGATCGAGGTACTCGCCGATAAGCCCGTCGGTGTACTGGAGCTGGAGGAGGTGGCGCTGCAGCCCGGCCTCGGCGATCTGCGGATCGTTGTCCCATCGGTTGAAGTACCCGGGAAGTCGGACGTCGTCGTAGATCTGGCCGTTCGGATGGAGTCGCCAGGGCACGTGGGGGAGCAGGGCGTGGATCACGCTGAGACGCGGGGTTCCCGTCGGGCGGAGCGTGGCCAGGTCGCGTCGGAAGTCGGCGACGCGCGTGTCGGTCTCGACGAGGCTCTCGAGGAACTCGAGGTTCGCGGCGGCGATCGCCTCAGCGTCGACCTCCTCGGACCCGACGGCGGGCTCGCCGAGCGACACATCCAACGGAGCGGTCGTCGTCGCGTCGTCCGCCGGCGCGTTTGATGTCGTGGTGGCTGCCGGGTCGGCGGTCGTCGCGTCGACATGGTCGGGGGTCAGGTCGGCCCCGAAGTCGCCCCAGGTCGCACCGATCTCGGGAAGGCCGAGATCGAGTCCGTCGGGCGCGAGCAGGTGTCCGAACACAACCCGGCTGTCGCGCAGCAGCTGACCGAACGAACCGGTGTCGTCATCCTCCTCTTCAGGCGCCGTCGTCGTCGTCGTTGTCGTCGGCGGGCGGGTGGTCGTCGTCGCGGTGTCGGCCCCGTCGGCGGCCAACAGCTCGACGATCGCCGCCGGAGGCTCGCCGTTGCAGACCGTGTCCGGGCACAGATCGACGAGGGGATCCGATTCGGATGCGTCGTAGATGCTGCCGAGGAGGGTGAACAGATTCTCCGGGTAGGTCGAGAACACCGGCGCCGGATGGCTCTCGTAGCGACCGGTGAGGATGGCGGGAACCGCTCGCTCGGTGGTGAAGCCCACGGTGGTCGCGTTCGTGAACAGGTCGGCGGTGTCCGCCAGACGGGCGAGGTTCGGGAAGCGGGCCCGATCGACGGCGCCCGATCCGTCCAGAATCGACGCGATCGGCAGCTCGTCCAGGATCAGCACGTGGATGTCGGGGAAGCGCTCCGAGAGGCGTTCGGCTGTCGAGCGGGGCGTCGCCTCCGTCGAATCGATGTCGTCGGTGAGCTCTTCGGCGTCGATCAGCTGATCGAGCTCGACGGCGTCGACGTCGGCCGGGAAGACGAGATCGCTCGTGGGCGAGAGGAACAGGAA
>BQJV01000339.1 GCA_021604885.1 Acidimicrobiales bacterium | reverse complement strand
CTTCCAGGACCACCGGCTCTTCCCCCATCTCGACGCCCTCGACAATGTGGCGTTCGCCGCCCGTCGCCGCGGCATCGCCCGCGTCGCCGCGCGACGCGCCGCCCAGGACGCGCTGGCGACGGACGAGATGGCCGACCTCGGCACGCGGCGACCGGACTCCCTGTCGCTCGGACAACGACAACGGGTCGCGATCGCCCGTACCCTCGCGGCCGGCGCCCGCACGGTCCTGCTCGACGAGCCGCTCGCCGCGGTCGACGACGACGGCCGCACCACACTGCGCGACGCGCTCCGCACGTTCGACGCGGCCTACATCATCTGGGTCACCCACGATCCGGCCGACGCGTCCGCGGCGCCGCAACGCGTGTCGGCGCAGAACGGCGCCGTACGCAAGACTTCCGACTCGTGACCACTCCCGACCCGCTCTCCGCCTTTCGCCTCGACGACCGCGTGGCGATCGTCACCGGTGCCAGCTCCGGTCTCGGCGCCCGCTTCGCGCACACCCTCGCGGGCGTCGGCGCCAAAGTCGTCGTGGCCGCCCGCCGGGCGGATCGCCTGGAGGCGCTGGCGGCGGAGCTCCCCGACGCGCTCGCGGTCGCCATCGATCTCACCGAAGCCGGCGCGGCCGCGGACCTCGTCCGCCGCACCGTCGATCACTACGGCCGTGTCGACGTGCTCGTGAACAACGCCGGCGTGAGCACCGCGGTCCCTGCGCTCGCCTTCGACGAAGACGACTTCCGGCGCGAGGTGGAGATCGATCTCGTGGCGCCCTACGCGCTCGCGCGGGCCGCCGGAGCCTGGGCGATCGAGAACGAGCACCCACTCAGCATCATCAACATCGGGTCGGTACTCGGCTTCGTCGGTGGCGGCAAGCTCCGGGTACCCGGCTATGCCGCGGCGAAGGGTGGCCTCCACAATCTCACCCGGGAGCTCGCGTCCCAGTGGGCCCGCAAGGGCGTGCGGGTGAACGCGATCGCGCCGGGGTGGTTCGAGACCGAGATGAACGTCGAAATGTTCGAGGATGACCGGTCGACCGCCTACATGACCGACGGCGCCCCGATGGGCCGGGCGGGCGTGGAAGGGGAGCTCGACGGCGCGTTGCTCCTGCTCGCATCGGATGCGAGCTCGTTCATGACCGGCGCCATCGTCGCGGTCGACGGCGGATGGACCGCGGTGTGAGCCGGTCGCTACCCTGCCCGCCATGAGTCTTCTCCGCACGGACGATCTCTCGGTGTCGTTCGGCGGCGTCAAGGCACTCTCCGGCGTGGACCTCCGCGTCGAGCAGGGCGGCATCACCGGTCTCATCGGGCCGAACGGCGCGGGAAAGACCACCTTCATCGACGCGGTCACGGGGATGGTTCCGTCGAGCGGGCACGTGACCCTCGGCGACGTCGACATCACCTCCATGCCGCCCGCCGAAAGGGCCCGACTCGGCCTGGTCCGTACGTTCCAGACACTCGAACTCTTCGAGGACCTGACGGTCGAGGACAACCTGGCCGCCGCCGCGCTGCATCGGCCGTGGTGGCAGTTCATCGTCGATGCGCTGTGGCCTTGGGGATCGCGGAGCATTCCGCCGGCCGTCGACGACGCCCTCGAACTCCTCGGCATCACCGACGATCGCGACCGGTTGCCGTCGGACCTCAGCCACGGACAACGCCGACTCGTCGGGGTCGCCCGCGCCCTCGCCGCCCGCCCGCGGGTCCTGCTGCTCGACGAGCCGGCGGCCGGTCTCGACTCCGCGGAGAGCACCGCCCTCGGGCAGCGCCTGCGGGCGATCGCCGACACCGGCGTGACCGTGTTTCTCATCGATCACGACATGGGCCTCGTGCTCGACGTCTGCGACACGATCCATGTGCTCGACTTCGGCTCGATCATCGCGTCCGGCACGGCGGACCAGGTCCGCACCGACCCCGCCGTCGTCGCCGCCTACCTCGGACGGGCGGCCGAGGCATGACCGTTCTCTCGATCCACGGACTCGACGCGGGCTACAACGGCGTGCCGGTGGTGCGGGGCCTCGATCTGGAGGTCGCCGCCGGCGAGGTCGTCGCCCTGCTCGGCCCGAACGGCGCCGGGAAGACCACCACGCTGCGAACGATCAGCGGCCTGCTGCCGGTGATCCAGGGATCCGTGGACGTGGCCGGCGAACCCACCGACAGTCGGCGGCCCTACAAGGTCGCCCGACGCGGCGTGGCCCACGTGGCCGAGGACCGCTCGCTGTTCCCGGGGCTCACGGTCAAGGAGAACCTCCGCCTCTCCCCCGGTCTGAAACGTCGGGATCGCGCGGCTGCCTACGACCGGGCGGTGGACGTCTTCCCCGCCCTCGGGCCCCTCCTCAACCGCCGGGCCGGGCTCCTGTCCGGCGGCGAGCAGCAGATGCTCGCGGTCGCCCGCGGGATCATCACCAATCCGCAGCTCCTGCTCGTCGACGAGATGAGCCTCGGCCTCGCACCGGTCATCGTCGAGGAGATGCTCCCCGTCGTGCGCCGCGTCGCCGACGAGCTGAACACGGCCGTGGTCGTGGTCGAGCAACACATCCACCTCGCACTCGAACTCGCCGACCGAGCCGTCGTGCTCGCCAACGGCTCCGTCGTCCTCGACGGCGACGCAGCCGCCCTCCGCGACGACCCCAGCCAGATCGAAGCCAGCTACCTCGGCTGAGTTCGGACATGGGGTCAGACGCCTGTCCATCCTCCGCGTCCTAGATTGACGGCATGAGCGACGAGGCGGGGCCGCGACCCGAAGCGGGCTGGTACCCGGACCCCGAGGTCCCATCCGGGCTGCGCTACTGGGACGGCGCCGACTGGACGACCCACCGTCAGCCTCCGGCCGGACCACCTCCACCACCGTTGCTCGCGCCGCGAGCGGACAATGGCGCGGCGATCGCCTCGCTCGTCATCTCCATCGCCGGCTTCTTCTTCACCTGCATGGTGCTGTGCCCGGTCGGCATGATCCTCGGCCGCAACGAGGTGCAGCGCATCGATCGCGGTGAGGGCGACCCGGCGGCTCGGGGACTCGCGCAGGCGGGCTACATCATCGGCGCGATCGGCACCGCGCTCCTCGCGCTCGGAATCGTGTTCCTCGCGATGATCTTCGCCCTGGCGGCGGCGAACACATGACCGCAACCGCGACCCGGCTCCCGCTGGCGGCCTACGCCACGCCGCGGCTCGCCGTCGTGGGCGCTCTCGCGGCGACGGCGGTGGCGACCGCCGGCGCGGAGGACGGTGTGGTGCTGTGCCCGTTCCGCCGGTGCACCGGCGCCTACTGCCCCGGTTGCGGCGCGACTCGGGCCACGAACCGACTCGTCCGCGGCGACCTCGGCGATGCGTGGGCGCACCATCCGGCGGTCGTCCTCATGGCCGCGCAGCTCGCGGTCGTCGGCGCCATCCTGCTCGCCCGCCGTCGGGATCCCCGCACGCTGCCGCGCTGGTTCGTCGTCGGCTGGGTGAGCGTCAACGCGGCCGCGATGTTCGTCGTCTGGGCGATCCGGCTCGGGTCCGGCGCGATCCCCCGCGGGATCTTCTGACCGTCAGATCGTGCGGCCGGAGTCGGCCCAGTACGGCTCGCGCAACGCCCGCTTAAGGATCTTGCCGGTGCCGGTCCGCGGCATCTCGTCGACGAAGTCGACCGAGCGGGGCCGCTTGTAGCCGGCGAGCTTCTCGCGGCAGGCCTCGATCAGCGCATCACCGAGTTCGGCGCGGTCGACGGAGCTGTCGGACACCGCGACGATCGCCTTGACCTCTTCGCCGAACTCCTCGTTGGGCACACCGATGACGGCGACGTCCTCCACCGCGGCGTTCTCGGAGATGACCGCCTCGATCTCGGCCGGATAGATGTTGACCCCACCCGAGATGATCATGTCGATCTTGCGATCGGACAGCCAGAGGTAGCCGTCGGCGTCGAGATGGCCGACGTCGCCCGTGGTGAACACCCCCGGCTCGAGGTGGGCGGCCGCCGTCTTCTCCGGGTCGTTGTGGTACTCGAAGTCGCTGCCCATCGCGTTCTTGAAGTAGAGCGTGCCGGTCTCGTCGACGCCGCGGTGGTTGCCGTCGTCGTCCACGACGAACACCTCCATCACCTCGAGCGGCTTGCCGACGCTGCCGCCCTTGTCGAGCCACTCATCGGCCCGGTCGTCCACGAGTACTACGGCTCGACGGAGGGCGCCTTCATCAGCGTGATCCGGGCCGATGAGTGGCTCGACAAGGGCGGCAGCGTCGGCAAGCCGCTCGAGGTGATGGAGGTGTTCGTCGTGGACGACGACGGCAACCACCGCGGCGTCGACGAGACCGGCACGCTCTACTTCAAGAACGCGATGGG
>BQJV01000338.1 GCA_021604885.1 Acidimicrobiales bacterium | reverse complement strand
CTCGTCGGGGTTCGGGAGAGGGTCCCCGTCGATCGTCGTGTAGTCGATGTTCGGCAGCTCCCGCGATCCGACGTCCACGACACCGACGCGTTCCTGGAGGTCGTGCACGACGAGCGCGTCGTCGAGCACCCGCGCATCGCTTTCCTGCTCGCCGCTCCATGACAGCCGCATGCTCGACGCGCCGTAGGCATCGCGCAGCGTGGCCCGCACCGCGGCGTCGGACTCCAGGCGGCGTCGGGTCCGATCGGCCTTGCGCAGCGACCGGTCCCGCAGGGCGCGGTCGCCCTTCGGTCGGAAGCTGCCGCGGTTCGGGTTGCCGAGCCAGTCGAGCGCGATCAACGCCACGGTCAGGACGACCCAGCCGAGCACCATCGAATAGACGATGCGGTCGGCGCTCATGGCGCGGGTGGGCCCACGGTCGTGCACGCCTCGACGATGAGGTCGATCACAGCGGCGGCGTCCACCGTGCGCAGCACCCGCACGAGGGCATCGCCGTCAGGCGCGAAGCGGCTGTCGACGACGGTCATGCCTCGGGTGTGGGTCCCGGTGAGCTCGACAGCCACCGGGTGGTCGGAGCCGCCGAACAGCTCGGGATGGGTGACCGCGAGCACCGCACACGCGTCGTGGATCGGCGCGCCGGCCGTGCCGCGCAGTTCGCCGGCGCGATCGACGGCGTAGTCGAGAAGATCCGCGGCCAAGCGCGCGGCGGGAGTGGCAGCAGCGCGCATCGTGTCCCGCTCCTCGGGACCGAGCAGAACCTGGTGGGTGACATCGAGCCCGACCATCGTCAGCGGCGCCATCATCCGGAACACGATGTCCGCCGCCTCCGGGTCCGCCCAGATGTTGAACTCTGCGCTGGCGGTGACGTTGCCGCCGACGGCGGCGCCGCCCATGAGCGTGAAGCCGCCGAGACGGCTCCGCAGCCCGGGGTCCGCGGTGACCGCGGCGGCGATGTTCGTCATCGGGCCGACAGCGACCAGCTGGAGATCCTCGATGCTGCGGGCGGCGTCGAGGATGAATGACACCGCGTCGTCGGACGCGATCGTGCGGGTGACGTCCGGGATGGAGACGGATCCGAGGCCCGACGGTCCGTGGACGTACGCGGCGTCGGCCGGGGCGTTCACCAACGGCTCCGCGGCGCCGCGATGGACCGGCACGTCCAGCGCCGCCACTTCGGCGACTGCGAGCGCGTTGTGCGTCGTGTGGTCGATGCCGACATTGCCGTTGACGGTCGTGATGCCGACGAGATCGGCAACGTGCGCAGCCGTGAGAAGCGCGATCGCGTCGTCGAGACCGGGATCGCAATCGATCAACATCCGCACCGGAGCCATAGGCGAAAGGGTACGCCGGGCCGACCCCGAGTGAACCGTCAGCTCAGGAGCTGCATGACCTCCGTCGGCGTCGGCAGCGACGGCTGGGCCCCTGGACGCAGGGTGGTGACGGCTCCGACCTGCACGGCCCAGGCGGCCGCGTCGACGAGGGAAAGGCTCCGGACCAGGCCATCGGCCAGCGCTGCGCAGAACGAATCGCCGGCGCCAGTGGTGTCGACCGGTGTGACCTTCGGGGCCGGCACGTGGACCGCATCGTCGGGCGTGACCACCATCGCGCCCTCTGCACCCAGGGTGACCACGACCGCCTCCATCGGAAGCCGTCGGGCGAGCTCGGTGGCGACCGACGCGTCCACCGGTCCGTCGTGGCCGGAGAGGATGGCGAGCTCGGTCTGATTGGGAACGAGGATGTCCACGTGTTCGAGCAGTGAGGACGGTAGCTCGGCTGCCGGAGCCGGATTCAGGATCACCCGGCCCGATGCGGCGCGCGCCGCAGCTTCCACGGCCGCGACGGGGATCTCGAGTTGCAGCAGGACGACTCTGGCGTCGCGCACGAGCGCGCCGGCGGTCTCGATGTCGGCGGCGGTGACCCGCCCGTTCGCGCCGGGGCTCACGACGATGCTGTTGTCGCCGTCCGCCGCCACCGCGATCATCGCGACGCCGTTCGGCGTGTCGCGGGTGGTGAGGAGCGACGTCGTGTCGATGTCGTGGACTTCGAGCGCGGCGCGGAGGATGTTCCCGGCCGAGTCCGCGCCCAGACGGCCGACCATCGCCACCTGCCGACCGAGCCGGGCGGCCGCTACCGCCTGGTTCGCTCCCTTGCCGCCCGGAATCCGGGCGAGGTCGCCGCCGAGGACGGTCTCACCGACCTGGGGGACGTACTCCACCTCGACGACGAGGTCGAGATTGGCGCTGCCGACGACGGTGATCTCCGGGGTCATGGGGAGATCGTAGGCGGCTCGTCAATCGAGAGCGGCGAGGAGTGCATCCGCGCGGTCGAGCATGGCATCGACCCGGTCGGCGATCGCCGAGACGGGACCGGCCTGCGCCATGCCGCCCTGGCTGCCCTTCAGGCGCCGGGCGTAGGCACCCTCGACGATGCAGGCCTGCTTCCACCACGAGAATGCTTCGTAGAACGGGTAGTCCGAGAGGTCGAAGCCGGTCGCCGTCTCGTAGGCCCGGATGACCTCGGCCCGGCGAGGGAACGTGGGGGAGGTCGTCGGTGCGTCGGGCAGCCACGTGAGGTCCTCGCCGGGATCCGCCCAGTACTGGACAGACCACGCGAAGTCGGCGATCGGGTCGCCGGTGGTGCAGAGTTCCCAGTCCAGGATGGCGGCCATCGAGTAGTCCTCGTCCAGCACGACGTTGTCGAACCGATAGTCGCCGTGGGCCAGCGCCGGCCGCGCCCGTTCCGGCGGGATCCGTTCGGCGAGTCGGGCGTGGAGCTCGTGGACGAGCGGCACAGGCCGGGCGTCGGCGCGTTCCACCTGCGCCTTCCACCGCTTCAGCTGGCGGCCCACATAGCTGTCGTGGCGACCGAGATCGGTGAGCCCCACTTCGGCCAGGTCGAGTGTGTGAAAGTCGACCTGGGCGCCGAGTAGGGCGTCGGTCGCTCGCCGGGCCTCGCCTTCGGAGAGGGCGTCGGCTTCCGCTCGGCTCCGGATGATCAGCCCGTCGACGAAACCCATCACGTAGAACGACGCCCCCGTCACCTCGGGGTCGTCGCAGCGGGCGAGGCAGGCGGGAACCGCGGCGGCTCCGGAGGTGCCGAGCGCCGACATGATCCGCCACTCGCGGTCGACATCGTGGGCCGTGGCGAGCGCCTGTCCCTCGGGCGGACGACGCAACGCAACCGTGGTGCCCGCCGCATCGGCGACGCGATAGGTCAGGTTCGAACCACCGGCGGCGATGAGCTCGAACCGGAACGGCTCGGCGAGGTCCGACAGGTTGGCGCGGAGCCAACCGGTCACCCGTCCGACGTCGAGACCCCGGACCGGCGGGTGCTCTTCCACGAGTTAGCGGACGATGCCCTCTTCGATCTCGTGGAGCCTCTTGACGGCGCCGACGAGGATCTTCTTGGCGAGCTTCGGGCTCTCGTCGAGCATCGAGCTGAACTCGCGCCGGTTCAGCGCTTCGACGACCATGTCGGTGTCCGCGGTGACCGTGGCGGTGCGGGGGACACCGGCGATGACCGCGAGCTCACCGAAGAAGTCACCGGACTGGTAGCGGGCGAGTACACGACCGTTGCGGCGGACCGTTGCCTCGCCCTCGGCGATGATCATGAACTCGCGCCCCGGTTGACCCTGGACCGTGAGGTCCCGTCCCGCCTTGACGGTGATCGGTGTCATGAAGGACGCGACCTTCTTGAGCTCCTTCTTCGACAGTTCGGAGAAGAGTTCGATATCCGCAAGTTGCTCGACCAACGCCATGACGACCTCCCGACAGGCCCCTGCCTGTGTTCTGGGGGACTTCATAGCACGGCGGGACTTGCCCGGTCAGGCCCGATGCGCGCGCGGCGGTGGTTCAGAACAGGGCGATCGGGTTGACCGGCGCGCCGGTTGCCCCGACGAAGGGTTCCGGTGTCGCCTCCAGCAGGAAGTGGTGGCGGCCGTATCTCTTGCAGATCTCGGCGAGCTCCTCGAGGTGCCAGTTCTGGCCCTGGGTGAACCCCATGTCGACCACATTCAGACAGTGGACGCCGAGCACGTTGTCCCAGTCCTGTGCGGGGAACACCTCGAACATGTACGTGTCGGTGGCGGCTGCCGCGATGTCGTGGCGATGGAACCAGCGCACGGCGTCGATGCCGGGCCCGGGGCTGCTCGCGTCTCCGCCCTCGCCCATCGTGTACTGCGCGGCGCCCTGCTCGAGGTACAGGCGCATCCTCCCGGTCCGGATGAGGACGATGTCGCCGGCCGTGATCTCGACACCCGCCCACTCGGCTGCGGCATCGAGATCCGCGCCCGTCACTTCGTGGTTGTCGGCGAGACGATCGAGCCCTTTCGAGC
>BQJV01000337.1 GCA_021604885.1 Acidimicrobiales bacterium | reverse complement strand
CGGGCGCCGTCACCGTGCTCGTGCCAGCCGACGCCCTCACCGGTTCGGTAGACCTCGATGATCTTGTCGATGTTCGTCAACATCGCCGAGGTGAATCCGGGGAAGGCGCCCATGTAGTCGAGGCTCGACCGGTCCGTCAGGACCTCGGCCGCCTCGGCGGAGATCGAGTAGCGCCGGTCGGCGGCGTCCGCGGTTGCGTCCACGACCTGGAGGTAGCCGCTGACCGTCTGCTGCTCGAGCCATTCGCGGGCGTAGCGCTCGTCCGTGTCGGTGCGGGTCGACAGCTCGGTCGAGGTCAGCGACGTAGCGGCCGCGAGGGCGTCGTACCAGCCGAGGGTCACGCCGATGGTCGTCGCGTAGGTGCTCATCGCACCGAGCAGATCGTCGAACACGCGATCCGCGAATCCCGGCTCGGCGGCGATGTCTGTCGGTTGTTCCGTCGTGGTTGTCATGAACCGAACTCTCACCGACGCCCTTGCGCCTCGATTGCAGCTCGATTGCAGGGGTGCCGCGGCGTCGTTCATACTCGGGGCATGCGGTTCCACGTTCTCGGTCCGCTCGAGATCGAGACCGACGACGGCGAACGGCACACCATCGGAAGCGCGAACCAACGCGTGCTGCTCGCCATGCTGCTCGCGAACCGGGGCGGCATCGTCGCGAACGAGGAACTGATCGACGCGCTGTGGGGTGCATCCCCACCGCCCTCCGCGCTTCCCACCCTGCGGGCCTACGTGTCGCGTCTGCGCAAGCTCGTCGGCGACCGAATCGTCCGTCACGACGACGGCTACTCGTTGCGGTGCAGCGACGCGGAACTCGACGCCGCGGCCTTCGAGGACGACGTCCTCCACGAGCGACCCACCGCCGCGCTGGCGCGATGGCGGGGCCGGCCCTACGGCGACGCGGCCGATCACCCCCGCGTGGAGGCCGATGCGACGCGGCTGGAAGCCCTGGCTCGCATCGCCCGCGCCGGCCGGCTGGTCGAGTTCGTCGCGCTCGGCCGCCTCGCCGAGGCGGTCGCCGCCGCGGAGGCGGTGGTCCTCGACGATCCGGTCGACGAGACGGCCTGGGCGGCGCTCGTCCGGGCGCTGGCCCGCTCCGGACGCGTGGCCGACGCGCTACGCGCCTATCAGCGAGCGGGCGAGGCGTTGGCGGACGCCGGCCTCACGCCCGGCACGGATCTGCGCGCCGCGGAAGCCGAGGCGCTCGTCGAGGAGCCGGTCGCACCTGGGCCGCGCCGCCAGACACCGCCCGCGCCGCTCACCACCTCCATCGGGCGCGACGAGGACGTCGACCGGCTGCTCGAGCTCACCACCACACGACGACTGGTCACCGTGATTGGTCCCGGCGGGGTCGGGAAGAGCCGACTCGTGCTCGACGTCGGGCGCGCCGCGGCCGAGCGCCACGCGCTCGGCACCCGGGTCGTCGAACTCTCACGGATCGACGAGGCGGCCGCAATCGAGCCGTCGATCCGTCGCGCCCTCGACCTCGGCGAACACGAGACGGGGCTGGCCGACGGGCTCGGGGGCGTCGATGCGCTGCTGGTTCTCGACAACTGCGAGCACGTCGTCGACACGGTCGCCGACCTGCTTCCCCGCATCCTCGGGGGAGGCGACCGCCTCCGCGTTCTGGCCACCAGCCGCGAACCGCTTCGCGTCGCCGGCGAACAGCGATCGCCGCTCGCTCCGCTCGACACCCGCGACAACTCGAGTGCCATCGCGTTGCTGGTCGATCGCGCCCGCGACGTCGGGGCGGACGTGGATCCGGCCGACCCGGCGGCCGGCATCGTGGTGACCCGGCTCGATGGCCTGCCGCTGGCCATCGAGATGGCGGCCGCCCGCCTGGGCACGATGTCGCTCGGCGAACTCGCCGCGGATCTGGACGCCAACATCGCCGAACTGCGCACGGCCAGTCGGGGCGTCGCCGAGCGCCACACCACGCTGCGCGCCGTGCTCGCCTGGTCAGAAGCGCTGCTGACGCCCACCGAGCAGCGGGTGTCAGCCGACTTTTCGATCTTCGCGGGGCCCGTGGAGACCACCGACCTGGTCGCGGTCGTCGACGCGGACGATCCGGCCGCCACGGTGGCCGCGCTCGCGGACCGGTCGCTGGTCACCGTCGAGGTGAGCCCGGATGCCCCGACCCGGTTCGGGTCCCTCGCGACCGTGCGCCGCTTCGGCCGCGAGCGGCTGGCGTCGTCGGGTCGGCTGCCCGCCGTCGGCGAGCGCCACGCGCGCTGGTTCACGGAGGTCGCGGAGGCGGCGGCGCTGGTCTACGAGACCGATCGGCAGATCGAGGCGGTGCGCCGCATCGATGCCGTCTTCGACGAGCTGCGCGCCGCGCATCGGTGGGGGCGCGAGCACAACCATCAGCTGGCCGAGCGACTGTCGAGCGCCCTGTTCCAACCGGCGCTGCACGGGCTCCGCCTCGAGATCTTCGACTGGATGCGAGCCCTGGCCGACGTGACCGCTCCGGACTCACCCGGCGCCGCTCCTCTCTTCGGTGCAGTCTCGGCCGGGCTCACACTGCGGGGCCATACCGGCGAGGCGGTCGAATGGGCGGCACGGTCCATCGCCATGGCCGACGACGAAGCCGACGCTCGCATCGCGGTCGGGACGCTCGCCGACACGTCGCTCTACGACGGCGACCTGGAGGCGTCGCTCGCCCACGCCCGCCGACACCACGACCTCGCGATGCGGCACGGAAGCCGCAGCGAGCAGGCCTACGGGAACGCGAACGTCGCCCTCGCACTCGCCTACCTCGGTCGCCACGACGAGGCGGTCGCCGCCCTGATCGATGACGACCCCACGTCACCGCCCACCGCGCGAGCGTGGGAGTCATACACGCGCGGCGAGGTCCTCCTCGAGGTCGATCCCGACGAGGCGCTGGTCGCGCTCGACACAGCGGTCACCCTGGCCGAGTCGGTGGGGGCGCACTTCGTGAGCGGTGTCGCCCAGGTGTCCGCCGCTTCCTCGCGGGCCCGGGCCGGTTCACCCGAGGAGGCGATCGGTCCGTTGAGCGACACCATCGAGCGGTTCGCCGATCGCGGCGATGCCATCCACCTCCTGACGACGCTGCGCAATCTTCCGACGCTGTTCTGCCGGCGGGAACAATGGGAGCCGGCCGCCGAGCTGCTCGGTGCGCTGTCGGTCATCGACCTGTCCCCGACCTTCGGCGACGAGGCCGAACGGCTGGCGATCGCAGCGGCCGCGACCCGCGACGGGCTCGACCCCGAGACGTACGACATTGCCGACGCACTCGGCCGCAGCCGCGACCTCGAAGCAGCCGCTCGGACCGCGCTCGAGGCGCTCGCATGGCGCGTCGACTGACCGGCGAGCCAGAGTGACCGACATGTCCTCCCCCTCCGACGACCAGGCCTCCGCCGATCGCCACCCCCATGCCGGCTTCCCGTTCGACGACAGCGACGACGCCATCGCCGCCGCGCTCGAGGAGGTGAGCATCCCGACGCTGCTCTGCACGATGGTCCACCTGACCGGTGATCCGGCGTGGGTCCGCGGGGATCTTCGTCCGGCCGGGCTGTTCCTCAACGAGTACCAGGGCTACATGGACGAGGACAGCAAGGCCGAGGTGCGCCGCCGCGCCCTCCCCGAGATCCTTCGCTACCGCGACAACGGGTGCGTCCTCCCATCGCAGCAACCGGACGCGGCGCTGCTGCACGAGATGATGAACTTCGCGGGCTGCGCGGAGATCCCCGACGAGGTCGTGCCGATGATGCTCGACGAGATGGGGCTGGGCGACACCGACGTCAACCGCGTCGCGTGGGTGGACGACGTCCCCGAGGAGACGCGGGCGGAATTCCCCGTGGTCGTCATCGGCTGCGGTCAATCCGGCCTGCTCGCGGGCATCCGGCTCCAGGAAGCCGGCATCCCGTTCACGATCATCGAGAAGAACGGCGGTCCCGGCGGCACCTGGTGGGAGAACTCCTACCCGGGCGCCCGGGTTGATGTGGGCAGCCACTTCTACTGCTACTCGTTCGAACCGTCCGACCACTGGACCGAGTACTTCTCCCAGCAGCCCGAACTGCAGCGCTACTTCCAGAACGTGATGGAGAACCACGGGATCAACGAGCACTGCCGGTTCGACACCGAGGTGGTGGCGGCCACCCTCGACGAGGCGACCGGTCGCTGGTCCGTCGTGGTTCGTGACGCGGCGGGCAACGAGGACACCCTCGACGCCCGGGCGGTCATCAGTGCGGTGGGTTCGCTCAACCGGGCGAAGATGCCCGACATCGAGGGGATCGACACGTTCGAAGGTCCCTCGTTCCACTCGACCCGCTGGGATCACTCCGTCGACTACGCGGGCAAGCGGGTTGCGCTCGTGGG
>BQJV01000336.1 GCA_021604885.1 Acidimicrobiales bacterium | reverse complement strand
ACGTCGAAACCTGGCCCGAGCGGCAGCCGCCCGCCGGTAGCCTCAATCCCCATGAGTGCAGCCGAGAACGCAGGCGCGGACGCGCCCTACCCGCATGTCGAGAGTCCGGATCTTCCGGGCATCGAGCGGCGCATTCTCGAGCGGTGGGAGACCGCATCGACGTTCGAGGAGTCGGTGGAGCAGCGCCCCGTCGAGATCGACGGGGAGAACAACGAATACGTGTTCTACGACGGTCCCCCGTTCGCCAACGGCCTCCCCCACCACGGGCACCTGCTCACGGGCTACGTGAAGGACGTCGTTCCCCGCTATCAGACGATGAAGGGCAAGCGGGTCGAACGCCGCTTCGGTTGGGACTGCCACGGCCTGCCCGCGGAGATGGAAGCGGAGAAGGAGCTCCCGGTCAGCGGTCGTGCGTCGATCATCGAGTACGGCATCGAGCGGTTCAACGAGTACTGCCGCACGTCGGTCCTCAAGTACACGCAGGACTGGGAGGAGACCGTCACCCGTCAGGCCCGGTGGGTCGACTTCGAGAACGACTACAAGACGATGGACACCGACTACATGGAGTCGGTGATGTGGGCGTTCAAGCAGCTCTGGGACAAGGGGCTCGTCTACCAGGCGAATCGGGTGCTCCCCTACAGCTGGGGTGCGGAGACGCCGCTGTCGAACCACGAGATCCGCCTCGACGACGCGACGCGGCCCCGCCAGGATCCGGCGATCACCGTGGCGTTCACGCTCGACGATCCGCACGGCATCCCGGGCAGCGCCGATGTGGACGGCGGCCCGCTGCCGGCGGGTAGCCCGGTCGCGATCCTCGCCTGGACGACCACGCCGTGGACCCTGCCGTCGAACCTCGCGCTCGCGGTCGGGCCGGACCTCGACTACGCCGTGATGGCCGATGCGAACGGCACCCGCTACATACTCGGCGAGGCCGTCCTCGAGAAGTACGACAAGCAGCTGGAGAACGCGGAGCAGGTCGGCACCGTGAAGGGCTCCGACCTGGTCGGGCGCACGTACCAGCCGCTGCTCCCCTACTTCGCCGACATGGCGGAGGTCGATCCCGAGAAGCCGCACCACGGCACCAACCGTGCGTTCGTCGTGCTCGCCGGCGACTTCATCGACACGGCCGAGGGCACCGGCGTCGTCCACATGGCGCCCGGCTTCGGTGAGGACGATCAGCGCGTCGGCGAGGAAGCGGGCATCGGCATGGTCGTGCCGGTCGACGACTCGGGCCGCTTCACCGACGATGTCGTCGAGTGGGCCGGGCAGAACGTGCTCGAGGCGAACAGTGACATCATCCGCCACCTCCGCGAGACCGGGCAGCTCGTCCGCCACGACAGCTACACGCACAACTACCCGCACTGCTGGCGCACCGACACGCCGATCATCTACAAGGCGATGCCGTCCTGGTACGTGCAGGTCACGGCCATCCGGGACCGGCTGCTGGAGACGAACCAGGAGATCAACTGGGTGCCGTCGCACATCCGCGACGGCCGCTTCGGCATGTGGCTGGAAGGCGCCCGCGACTGGTCGATCAGCCGCAACCGTTTCTGGGGGTCGCCGATCCCCGTGTGGGTCAGCGACGATCCGGCCTACCCGCGCACGGACGTCTACGGCAGCCTCGACGAGCTCGAAGCCGACTTCGGCGTGCGTCCGGACAATCTGCACCGCCCGTTCATCGACGAGCTGACCCGGCCCAACCCGGACGACCCGACGGGCAACTCGACCATGCGTCGCGTGCCCGAGGTGCTCGACTGCTGGTTCGAGTCCGGCTCCATGCCGTTCGCCCAGGTGCACTACCCGTTCGAGAACAAGGACTGGTTCGACGAGCACTTCCCGGCGGACTTCATCGTCGAGTACATCAACCAGTCGCGCGGCTGGTTCTACACGATGCACGTCCTGTCCACGGCGCTGTTCGACCGGCCCGGGTTCGAGAACGCGATCTGCCACGGCATCCTGCTCGCCGACGACGGCGCCAAGCTGTCGAAGAAGCTCCGCAACTACACGGAGCCGTCCGAGATCTTCGAGAAGCAGGGGTCGGACGCGCTGCGGTGGTACTTCATGTCCACCAACATCGTGCGGGGCGGTGACACGCGGATCTCCGACCAAGCGATCGACGACGTCGTCCGCCAGGTGATCCTGCCGATCTGGAACGCCTACTCCTTCTTCACGCTCTACGCGAACGTCGAAGGCCACCAGGCGACGTTCCGGACCGACTCGACCGAGCTTCTCGATCGCTACATCCTCGCCAAGACGCGCGACCTCGTCGCCAACGCGGAAGCGCGCATGGACGCCTACGACCTGCCGGGCGCCGCGATGGAGATCCAGTCGTTCATCGACGCGCTCAACAACTGGTACATCCGCCGCTCGCGTGACCGCTTCTGGGGCAGCGCCGGGGGCGGTGCCGACACCGACGGCCTCGACACGCTCTACACCGTGCTGCTCACGCTGATGCAGGTGACCGCGCCGCTGATGCCGATGATCACCGAGGAGATCTGGCACGGGCTCACCACGGGCGACGCCGACCAGCCCGATTCCGTGCACCTGTCCGATTGGCCGGACGCGGACGCCTATCCGGCGGATGCGGCCCTCGTCGCGGCGATGGACCGGCTGCGCGACGTCGCGTCGACCGGCCTGCGCCTCCGTGAGGACCAGGGCCTGCGGGTCCGCCTCCCGCTCGCGTCGGTCACCGTGGCCGGCCGCGACGCATCGACGCTCGAGCCGTTCACCGATCTGTTGGCGGACGAGCTGAACGTGAAGGCCGTGCATGTCACCGAGGAGATCGGGTCGCTCGCGACGTTCGTGCTCCGCCCCGACGGCAAGGCGCTCGGCCCCCGACTCGGCAAGGACGTGCAGACGGTCTTCGGTGCGGCCAAGTCCGGTGACTGGACTCCCAACGACGACGGCACGGTCAGCGTGGCGGGCCATGTGCTCGCCGAGGACGAGTACGAGCTCGCGCTCGAGTCACCCGACGACGTCGTCGCGGCCGCCCTGCGGTCCAACGACGCGGTGGTCACCCTCGACACCGAGGTGACGGCGGCGCTCGCCGCGGAAGGCCTCGCCCGCGACATCGTGCGCGAGGTCCAGAACGCCCGCAAGGCCGAGGACCTCGTCGTCACCGACCGCATCGAGGTGTGGTTCGAAGTCGAGTCCGCCGCCGCCGGCGACGCGATCACCGCCCACGAGGCCTACATCGCCGACCAGGTGCTCGCGACGTCGCTCACCCTCGGCGCCGGCCCCGACGATCTCCGCATCCACGAAGCCAACGTCGACGGCGAACCCTTCCGCTTCACCCTCCACCCCACCGCTTCAACTGGGGTCTGACCCCCGCTACATCTGCGGATCGTCGGACGGCAACCGGTCTCGCCGATTCGCTGATCAGCTGCCCACCAGCAGAGGCTGAGCCCCGCGATTACCGTTCGGGCATGCGGGGGCGGGTGTACGGGAAGCGTCGACGGGGCTCACGACTTCGGGTCGTCGCGGTGTTGGCGTTCGTCGTGAGCGCAGCCGTCCCGGCGGCGGCGCAGACCACGGGCGTCGCCGACGAGATCCGCACCGCGGACAGCGTCATCGTCGTGACCGGGGCGCGACGGCTCCCCGCCGAGCCCGCGCTCCTCGGCGCGCTGGACAACGACCCGCCGCAGATCCTGAACACCGCGAGCGCCTACTTCGATGTCGGCGTCGAACTGGACGCGATGCCGGATCCGACCATCGGCGAGGGTGAGCCGGGCTATTTCGTGCACCGACCGGCCGACTACGCCTACTACCCGGAGCCGGGATCGTTCGCCGTCCACCAGATGGAGATCCAGCTCGCGGCCGATTGGGACACCAGCGGGCTCAACCTCGAGTTCGCGGTCTTCTACAAGCGCGACGACATCCCGGGGGCGACGGGCCAACCCGGACCGTTCGAGGATCCGGGCACCGGCGCGCATCAGGTCGGCACCGTGATCTGGGACGGTTCGGAATGGGAGTCGCTGGTCGGGCTCAACAACCAGGGCACGATGGAGCTGTTCCAGAACGCCTACGAGGCATGGGTCGTTCCGGTCGGCGACAACCGCATCGTGGTCAACCACGTCTTCGCCGATTCCACCTTCACGCCGACCTTCACGGCGTCGTGGTCCGACGGTGTGAACGTGGAATCGTTCGGTTTCGCCACGGTCGTCGGCGAGGCGCCGGGGATGGTCGACCCGATCACCCAGATCACCGACGAGATCCGTATCGCCTACCCGGACGGCTGGTTCGTCGACTCCGCGCCACCCACCGGGGACGACGCGGGGAGCACCGACGCCACGGACGATCCGGACAACCCGCAGACTCCGACCGACCAGCCCGTCACCGG
>BQJV01000335.1 GCA_021604885.1 Acidimicrobiales bacterium | reverse complement strand
CTCGTCCGGAACCCCGTCGTGCCAGGTGGCGGTGCCGTCGCGGATCTCGATCAACGCGTCGGCCACGTTCCGGATCAGGTGCCGGTCGTGGGTGACGAGCAGGACGGTGCCGGGGTACGCGGTGAGGGCATCCTCCAGAACGTCGCAGCTGGGCAGGTCGAGATGGTTGGTCGGCTCGTCGAGCACGAGGAGATTGACCGGCTCGATCATCGTCCGGGCGAGGGCGAGCCGGGTCCGTTCGCCACCCGAGAGATCGCGGATGTACCGATCGGCGGCGTCACCGGGGAAGCCGAACGATCCCAGCACGGTGCGCAGGTTTCGCTTGCCCGGATCGATGCCGCCGGAGAACGCCTCGATCACCATCTTGTCGAGGTCGAGCTCGTCGGCCTGATGCTGGTGGAACGTGGCGATCGACACGTTGTTCCCGAGCTCGGCGGAGCCGTTCGTGGCCGCCAGCTCACCGAGGATCAGCTTGAGCAGCGTGGTCTTGCCGCCGCCGTTGGGCCCGACCAGCGCGACCGTCTGCCCCCGCTCGATCGCGAGGTTGACGTTGCTGACGACCGGCACGCCGGCCTCGTAGCCGACCGTCGCGTCGTGGAACTCGGCCACCGTGCGCGACGAGCGCGGGGGCTCCGGGAAGGCGAACCGGGCGACGAGCTCCTTGCGGGTCGGCACCTCGATCTTGGCGAGCTTCTCGAGGGTCTTGATGCGGCTCTGCACCTGTCGGGCCTTCGTGGCCTTGTATCGGAAGCGGTCGATGAACTGCTCGACCTTCGCGATCTCGCGGGCCTGGCGGGCTGCGGCTGCCTCGATGCGTTGGAGACGTTCCTCGCGCTGCACGACGAACTCGGCGAACCCGCCGTTGTACTCGAGCGAGGTGCCCTCCGCGAGTTCGACGACGCGGTTCGCCACGGCGTCGATGAAGTCACGATCGTGGCTGACGAACAGAAGCGCGCCCGACCAGTTCGCGAGCTGTTGTTCGAGCCACGCGACCGAGTCGACATCGAGATGGTTGGTCGGCTCGTCCAGCACGAGGATGTCGGGCTTGGCGAGCAGCAGGCGGGCGAGGGCGACGCGCATGCGCCAGCCGCCGGAGAGTTCGCGCACGGGGCGGGCCGCGGCGTCCGGCTTGAACCCGAGACCGGCGAGCACCTTGTGGGCCTCCGCTTCGAGCGCGTAGCCGCCCATCGCCTCGAACCGCCCCTGCACGTCGCCGTACTCGGCGAGCACCTTGCCCTGGTCGGCATCGGGGTCGCCCATGAGGGCTTCCAGTTCCCGGAGGCGATCGGACATCTCGGTGAGCTCACCTGCGCCGGCAAGCACCTCCTCCATGACGGACCCGGTCGCCGTGTCGACGAGATCCTGCGGGAGATAGCCGAGCACCATGTCGCGGGGCTTGGTGATCGTGCCGGTGTCCGGGACCTCCTGGCCGACGAGGATCTCGATGAGCGACGTCTTGCCGGTGCCGTTCCCGCCGACGAGCGCGATGCGGCGCCCGGCCGACAACTCGAGGGTGACGTCCTCGAAGAGTGTCCGGGGCCCGTAGGAGCGCGCGAGACCGGAGGCGGTGAGCATCGCGACTCAGCGGAAGAAGCCGTCGAGCGCGCCCTCGGCGCGATCGGCGACACGGGCATCGGGCTCGACGGACTCGAGCGCGCCGAGCCAGGTGATCGAGGCGAATCCGGCCATCACCGCGCCGGTGTCGTCGCTCTCCGGTGTCTGCAGCGCATCGCCCCACGACATCTCGACGTGGAACGTGCCGTCGTGGCCGACCTTCGGCGTGAGGTTCGCCTTGGCCATCGAGCGCGGCGGTGCGCTCCCGACGTCGGTGCGCTTCCAGCCCTCCATCTCGGCGGCGGGCCGGTTCGGCACGTTGATGTTCACGACGACCGGATCGGCGGGCAGATCGGCGATGAGTTGCTCGACGACGAGGGCGGCGACGTCCGCCGCGCCCTGCCATTCCTGGTCGGACAGCACGTCCTCCATGGCCTGGCCTTCGACGCCCCAGCTGTCGACGGACTGGCTGACGGCGACGGAGTTGATGCCGCCGTTGCGCGCGGTCAGGCAGGCGCCGACAGTGCCCGAGTGATACACGCTGCGTCCGACATTGGCGCCGGGGTTGATCCCCGAGACGACCAGGTCGATGTCCCCGAACGCGCCGAGACGGCCGAACATCGCGCACAGGGCCGGCGCCGCGGTGACCGACCAGGCCTCGTCGATGCCGTCGACATGGGTGCGGTGGACCTCCGGCTTCATGAGCCAGATCGAGCCGATGGCGGCGCCATAGCCGGAGTACTCCTTGTCCGGCGCCACGATCACGACGTCGCCGAACGGCTTCATCGCGCGGGCGAGGACATGGAGGCCGATCGAGTCGATGCCGTCGTCGTTGGTCACCAGAATGCGCACCCGTCGACCCTATCGGCGTGGTTCGATGAGCAGAGACGGCTCGGGGCTCTCACCGTTCTCTCACCCGCGTGTGCGACGCTGGTCGCGTGGCCACGATTCTGATCGCGGAGGACGACCGGCGCGTGCGCGAGTCGCTCGACCGCGCCCTTCAGCTGGAGGGCTACGAGGTGCTGACCGCGAGCGATGGCGCCCGTGCACTCGAACTGCACCGCGACGAGGCGCCCGATCTGCTCTTGCTGGACGTCTCGATGCCCAACGTCGACGGCCTCACCGTCTGCCGGACCGTGCGCTCGAAGGGCGACGACACGCCGATCCTCATGCTGACGGCGCGCCACGAGGTCGACGACCGGGTCGCCGGACTCGATGCCGGAGCGGACGACTATCTGGTCAAACCCTTCGCGCTCGAGGAGCTCCTGGCCCGGGTACGGGCCCGACTCCGTACGACACTGGTGGACGAGGGCCACCTGACGCTCGGCGACCTCGTCGTCGACCTCGAAGGCCGCCGGGTCGACCGGGACGGCCGCGTCCTCGACCTGAGTCGCACGGAGTTCGACCTGCTGGAGGTGCTCGTGCGCAACGCCGGCGTCGTGCTGGGTCGCGACGTGCTCTACGAGCGCGTGTGGGGCGGTGAACTCGACGTCGAATCGAAGACCCTCGACGTCTACATCGGGTACCTCCGCAAGAAGCTGGAGGAAGGCGACGCCGCGCGCCTGGTGCACACGGTGCGCGGGATGGGCTACGTCGCCCGGGTCGACGCATGACGCTCCGCATCCGCATCGTCGCCGTCGTCACCGCCGTGGTCGCCGCGGTCGTCGTGGTCGTCGGCGTGTCGCTGCATCGGAGCACCGAGTCCTCGCTCATCGGGGAGATCGATGACGATCTGCTCGCGCGCGTGCGGCCCGTCGCCGAACAGAACGGCCGGCTGGCGGCGCTCGACCTCGACCAGCTCGCAGCCTTTCGTGGCGAGGGGGATGACGTTGTCGGGCCTCCGAGAGCCGGCCGAACCGACCCGTTCGGCGCGATCGTCGAGTTCGACGCCCTCGCCCGTGTCATCGCGCCGGACGGCACGGTGCGGGGAACGCTCGACGCCGGTTTCGACGCGCCGACGGACGCGGCGCTGCTCGCCGAGGCGCGGCTCGCGCCGGTGCTCTCCGGCGGTGACGCCGACGGCGATCGGCTCCGCGTCGTGACCACAGCGTTGCCGGGAGCCAGCTTCGTGCAACTCGCCCGTCCGCTCGACGAGGTCGATGCGGTCCTGCATGACCTGCGCCGCAACACCCTGTTGATCGGGGCGCTCGCGATCGTCGGCGCGGGCGTCGCGGCCTGGTTCATCGCCGGCCGCACGGCTCGGCCGATTCGCGATCTCACGGAGGCGACGGAGCACATCGCGGCCACCGGCAACCTCGAGCACCCCGTGGCGGTCAACGCCGGAGCCGACGAGGTCGGCCGTCTTTCCGCGAGCTTCACGTCGATGCTCGACGCGCTCGCGGCCTCGCGTCGTCAGCAGCGCCAACTCGTCATGGACGCGAGCCACGAGCTCCGCACCCCGCTGACCAGTCTTCGGACCAACGTCGACGTGCTCGGCCGGGGCCACGCGTTGTCGAGCGACGATCGTGGCGCGGTTGTGGCGGACATCGACGCCGAGTTGGGCGAGTTGAGCGATCTCGTGGCGGAGCTCGTGGATCTCGCAGCGGACGTGCGAGCGGACGAGCCGGTCGCCCCCCTCACCCTCGAGGAGGTCGCCGGTCCCGTCGTCGAGCGGGCCCGTCGTCGAACCGAGCGTGAGATCACGGTCGACGTGCGGCGATCGGTCGTGCTGGAGGCCCGTCCGGACGCGCTGGCTCGCGCCATCCGCAACCTGATCGACAATGCGGCCAAGTTCTCGCCCCCGGCCATGCCGATCCGCGTGGAGATCGACGGCGGCTCGCTCACGG
>BQJV01000334.1 GCA_021604885.1 Acidimicrobiales bacterium | reverse complement strand
GCTCGACCGACTCACCGCCTCCACGTGAGCGACTCCGTCACCGTCGTGGTGGCCGAGGACGAGGCGATCATCCGGCTCGACCTCGTCGAGACCCTCCGAGGGGAGGGCTACGACGTCGTGGCCGACACCGGCCGGGGCGACGAGGTCGTGCAGCTTGTCGCCGGCCATCAGCCTGACGTGGCGATGCTCGATGTGAAGATGCCCGGGCTCGACGGGATCGAAGCGGCCCGCCAGATCACGGAGCTCGGTGGCACCGCCGTCGTCCTGCTCACGGCGTTCAGCCAGCGCGAGCTGGTCGAACGGGCGGCAGCCGCCGGCGCGATGGCCTACCTCGTGAAGCCCTTCCAGCGGGCCGATCTCGTCCCCGCGATCGAGACGGCGCTTGCGAGATTCCGCGAGCAACACGAGCTCCAAGGGCAGGTCGGCGACCTCGCCGAGAAGCTGGAGGTCCGCAAGCTCGTGGACCGGGCCAAGGGGCGCCTCATCGACGATCACGGTCTGTCGGAAGGTGATGCGTTCCGGTTCCTCCAGACGACCGCGATGGCGAAGCGGCGGACCATGGCCGCGGTGGCCGAGGATGTCCTCCGCGGCAACCTCATTCCCTGACCACGGCATCCGATCGGCCGCGTTAGGGTCGGCGGCGATGGCCAAAGTGATGCTGATCGACGGGAACTCGCTGACCTATCGCGCGTTCTTCGCCCTCCCGACCGACATGGCCACGGCCAGCGGACAGGTGACCAACGCGGTGTTCGGGTTCACCTCGATGCTGATCAACCTGATCAAGGACCACCACCCCGACCACATCGGCGTGGCCTTCGACCGGCCCGAACCCACGTTCCGCCACAAGATGACGCCGACCTACAAGGCGCAGCGGGAGTCGGCGCCCGACATCCTGCGTCAGCAGATGGGGCTCGTGCGCGAGGTGCTCGAGGCATTGAAGATCCCGTCGATCGAGGTCGTCGGGTTCGAGGCGGACGACATCATTGCCACGCTCGCCACGCAGGGCCGCGACCGCAAGGACGACGTCATCGTCGTGACCGGCGATCGCGACAGCTACCAGCTGGTCGAGGATCCGTTCGTCAAGGTCCTCTACAACAAGCGTGGCGTGTCGGACTACGCGTTCTATGACGAGGCGGGCATCCTCGAACGCACCGGGGTGAAGCCGACCGACTATGTCGAATACGCCGCGCTGCGCGGTGACAACTCCGACAATCTGCCGGGTGTGCCAGGGGTCGGTGAGAAGACCGCGGCCAAGCTGATCAACGAGCGTGGCGGGATCGACGGCATCTACCAGGTGCTCGACGAGTTGACCCCGAAGCTTCGCGAGAACCTCGCGGAGAACGAGGCGAACGTCCGCAACAACGTCGAGATGATGGTGCTCGTCCGGGACATGGAGCTCGACGTCACCATCGACGATCTGAATCGCGGCGATCACGACTCGGACGAGGTGCGGAAGCTGTTCGACTTCCTGGAGTTCCGCACGCTCCACGATCGGCTCGCCGAGGCGCTCGGCGGCGAGGTCGGGCCGGGCGCCGAAGTGCTCGAGGCCGAACCGACCACGTTCACCACGGCCGGCGACGCGGTCGCCGCGCTCGCGGCGGCCGGGGGAGGCACCGGCGTCCTCGCGCTCGCGGTGCCGGACGCGGGTATCGACGACGGCCTCGCGTTCGTCATCAACGGCGCTGCCGCGGAGGTCGGATTCGTGCCCGGGTCGCTCCTGAGCGACGAGAAGGTGATCGAGGCGCTGCGCGATCTGCTCGGTCCCGACGGCCGTCCGGTGGCGATGCACGGGGCGAAGGCGACCGCCCGTCGGCTCCTCGATCTCGGCGTCGACCTGCGTGACCTGCGGGTCGACACACAGCTCGCCGCGTACCTCCTGGATCCCGCCGACAACCGTTATGACCTGGGAGAACTCCTCCTTCGCTACGTCGGCATGGAACTGCCGGAGTCCGGCCCGCCGGACGGCCAGCTGGATCTCGACGGCGACCACGACGATCTGGCGGCCGAGCCGTGCCGGGCCGCGCTGGCCATCGACCGGCTCGTCGAGCCGCTCACCGAGGCCATGACCGCACAGGGTCTCGTCGACCTCCACGACGACCTCGAGGTGCCGCTCGTGCGGGTGCTCGCCCGCATGGAGGCGCTCGGCATCGGCGTCGACCCGGAGATTCTCACCCGCATCCGGGACGAGCTGACCGCCGAGACCGAGGGCCTGCGGGCGGCCGTGATCGCCGAGGCAGGGCACGACTTCAACGTCAACTCGACCAAGCAGCTGCGCGAGGTGCTGTTCGACGAACTGGGTCTCACCCCGCAGAAGAAGACGAAGACCGGCTACAGCACCGACGCCCAGTCGCTGGAGAAGATGCGCGATGAGCATCCGATCGTCGAACACCTCCTCGCGTACCGCGAGATCGAGAAGCTCCGTTCCACCTACGGCGAGGGGCTCGTGGCCGAGGTCGGGCCGGGCGACCGGATCCGGGCGACGTTCCAGCAGACCGTCGCTCGCACGGGGCGGCTCAGCTCGGACAAGCCGAATCTCCACAACATCCCGGTGCGATCGGATCGTGGGCGGGTGTTCCGCACCGCGTTCGTAGCGAAGCCGGGCCACAAGCTGCTGATCGCGGACTACGACCAGATCGAGCTGCGCTGCATCGCCCACCTGGCCGAGGATCCGGGCCTGCTGGAGGCCTTCCGGGCCGGTGACGACATCCACACGGCGACGGCAGCCCGGGTGTTCGACATCGCGCCGGAGGACGTCCACGTCGAGGAGCGCAGCAAGGCGAAGATGGTTTCCTACGGCCTTGCCTACGGCATGGAGTCCTACGGTCTCGCGCAGCGGCTCAACATCCCCGTGCCCGAGGCGGCGGAGATCCTCGACAGCTACTTCGAGGCGTTCCCGTCGGTCAAGCAGTACATGGACGACACGGTCGAGGAGGCCCGCGAGCGCGGCTACACGGAGACGCTGTTCGGGCGGCGCCGGCAGATCCCCGAGCTGTCATCGGGGAACCGGCAGGTGCGCATGGCGGGGGAACGCCAGGCGATGAACGCCGGCATCCAGGGGCTCGCCGCCGACATCTTCAAGGTCGCTCTCGTCCGGCTCGACGGGCACCTCGAGGCGGCAGGGCTCGAGAGCCGCATCGTCCTCCAGGTCCACGACGAGATCATCGTGGAAGCACCGGAGTCCGAGGTCGAGCAGGCTTGTGCCCTCATGCGCGAGACGATGGAGGACGCCTTCGAGCTCGCCGTCCCCCTCGCCGTCGATCTCCAGGTCGCAGACACCTGGGCCGACGCCAAAGGCTGACCCCCTTTCCGTTCAAAACCCCCTGCGTTCTGGGTGAACATACGACCGGAAACCGCGCCCCCGTTCACCCAGAACGGGTTGGTCAGGGGTGACGGCGGCCTCTGGCGGACAGCGCTGTCACACCTCCGCGCAAGTCTGTGCCCATGCACGCACACGACCGGACAATCGCCCTGATCGCACTCGACCAGCACGGCGTGGTGAGTCGCAAACAGTTGCGCAACGCGGGACTCTCGTCGGGTGTCGTTGCCCGGCGAGTGGCTGCCGGGCGTCTCACCGTGCTCTCGGAGCGCGTGCTGCGCGTCGCCGGCGCCGCGCCGAGCGAGACGTCGCAGCTCGTGGCCGCGGTGCTCGACGTGGACGAAGTCGCGTCCGTCTCCCATGCGTCGTCCGCCGGACGCTGGGGGTATACCGGGTATCGCCCCCTGCCACCGACGATCACCGGCGTGCGGTGGACGGGCCGATCGGCCGCGACACTGCCCCATGAGCTGCATCGCCCGCGTCGGCTGCTCCCGCACCATGTCGTCGTGTTGGACGGGCTCCGCATCACCACGCCGACGCGGACCCTGTTCGACCTCGCCGCGTTGCCGGACGTCTGGCCGAAGCGGATCGAGCTCCTTCTGGACAGCGCATGGTCTCGAGGTCTGGTCAGTCACGCGTCGCTCACCCGCATGCTGCACGAGATCGGCGGGCGCGGGCGTGCGGGCACCGTATTGATGCGCGAGCTGATCGCTGCTCGTCCCCCGAACCACCGTCCGCCGGAGTCGAACCTCGAGTCCCGGTTCGACGAGCTCGCGAAGCGGGCGGGCTTCACCGGATTCGAGCGACAGGTGGACGTCGGCGGTGAGGCCGGCTGGATCGGCCGCGTCGACTTTCTCGACCCGCGGCGCCGGATCATCGTCGAGATCGATTCCGAACGTTTCCATACAGCGCTCACCGACCGGCGCCGCGACGAGGCGCGCCACGCCTCGCTGCGGGGAGCGGGCTATCTCGTCGAGTCGTTCACCGACCACGACCTGTTCCACGACCCCGACGGCGTGGTCGACCGGCT
>BQJV01000333.1 GCA_021604885.1 Acidimicrobiales bacterium | reverse complement strand
GCGAAGATCCGGGCTCCGTCGGGATCGCCGTTGCCCATCGCCTCCGCGACGTGGAAGCCGGCGATGGCGTCGACGGAGCCGGCGAGCGCGACGCCCGCATCGAAGTTGCCGGCCGCTGCGGCCTCTCGTCCCTGGCGGCCGAGCGCAGTCCCCGAGGCGTAGTACTCCCACGGTCCTCGCTGGCCTGTGATGTGGGTGGGGCCGTTGACGTCGATGACCATGTGTCCGGCCTCCCCGGCGAAGCCGTTCGCGCCGTTGATCAGCGCGCCGGCGACCACGAACCCGCTCCCGATCCCGGTGCCGAGGGTGACATAGATGAAGTCGTCGGCGCCCCGTCCGGCACCGACGCGGGCCTCGGCCCAAGCGCCGGCGCTCGCGTCGTTGAGCATCGTGACCGGCCGACCGGTGCGGCTCGCCAGTTCGGGTCCGACCGGATGCTCGACGACGGCCGGGAGGTTCGGGCTGTAGCGGACGGTCCCCGAACGCTCGGCGAGCCCGGCGACGCCGAGCCCGATCGCCGTTGCGGTTGGCTTTCCGGCCTCCAACTCCTCGACGAGCGACGCGATCGTGCTGACGAGCCTCGGTCCGTCGCCCGCGCTCGACGCCCGTGCGCGGGCGTGGATCTGCTGGGTCTGCGGGTCGATCAGCATTCCCCGAGCGTTTGTGCCGCCGACGTCGAACCCGATCAACATGCCGAAACAGTAGAAGCCCGCGGGTAACTTGACAGAAAGCTTTCTACAAAGTTAGATGAACCCATGGCCGACCCGACGACCCTCGCCCTGTTGCTCGGTCGCCTGTCGCGCCTCAACGAAGCGGTGGTAAACGAGATCTGCTCGGACAACGCGACCACGCCCGCCGAAGTCCGGGTGATGTCCTTGCTCAGCCACCGGCCCGATCGGTCCGCGAGCCCGTCCGACATCGCCTCGTTCGTCGTCCAGACGAGCGGCGGCCTCACGGCGACGCTCCGTCGACTCGAAACCGACGGTCTCGTCGAACGCCGGCCCGATCCGACCGACGGACGCGGCAAGCTCGTGGTTCTCACGGACACCGGCGTCGCCTTCCACGACCGCATGATCGAAACCCTCGCCGGTCGTATCGAGCGAGTCCTGACCGCACTCGATCTCGAGGAGACGGACCGCGTCGTTCGCGCTCTCGTCGAAGCCTTCGAACACGACGGCGGTTTGCCGTCCTCGGCCGGTTTCCAGGCCGGCGTTCCCGTCCCCACATCGCCCACGCCCACCTGAGGTTTCCATGACCACCACCGCGCTCTCGCTTACACCGCTTGCCGGCCACCTGGCGGCCGAGGTCGCCAATCCGCTCGACGCGGTCCTCGCCGACGCCGAGCTCCAGGACGAGATCCGCGCGGCGCTGCCGGAGCACGGCGTGCTGGTCATGCGTGGCGCGAACCCGACACCCGCGCAGCAGATCGAACTGGCGGAGATCTTCGGTGATGCCCGGCCGCCCCTCGGCCAGAACCCGCGTCATCCCGACAACGACCTCGTCTGCGTGTTCGACAGCGACGAGGGCTATCGGGCCGAGAAGTGGCACACGGACGAGACGTTCGTCGAGCATCCGTGCACCGGGGCCGTCCTCTCGATGCAGATCAACCCCGAGGTCGGCGGCGACACACTGTGGACGAGCACCGCGGCCGCCTACGACGCGCTGTCGAACGGGATGAAGGCGTTGCTCGCCAACCGCCGCGCCCGCCACGAGATCAACGAGGCGAACTTCGCTTTCCATCCGGTCATCCAGACCCATCCGGTCACCGGTCGCAAGCTCGTCTACGTCAACGAGATCTTCACGCGAGGCATCGTCAACCTGCCGCCGGGGGAGAGCTCGGCGATCCTGCCGTTCCTCCTGTGGCACGTGCAGCAGCCCCAGTTCACCTACCGCCACACCTGGGACGACGGCGACGTCGTGATCTGGGACAACCGGTGCACGCAACACATCGCGCTACCGGACTTCCGTGGGCGCCGCGTCGTCCACCGCGTCGAGTTCCACGGCGAGCCCTTCGCCCCGGCCGCCTGAGGCGCGCCCGATGCAGACCGGACCCCGCAACCCCTTCATGGCCGACTCCTCGTATGCGGTCGCCCACGGCCGCAGCGACCAGCAGGACAACGTGCCGTGGCGTGGTCCCGAAGGACCGACCGAGGTGCTCGACGAGGCCGCCGACCTCCAGTACGCCTGGCTCGGTCCCTGCCACTTCGGCCACCTGACCTCGTCGCCCTACCCGGACGGCAAGCGGGTGCTCTGGTCGAACGGTCGTGAGAACATCGCCAAGCTCGACTACGACACCCTCGAGGTGCTCGCTGACCACGCCATCGTCGGAGGTGAAGGCCGGACACCGGTCCCCGAGCTCGAGGCGTATCTGGAGGGCCTCGACGACAAGGAGGACTGGGCGGCGATCGAGCACGCGATCGAACTGTCGATGAAGTTCATGACGGGGCTCGACGGTGTCTACGCGCTCCTCGATTGCGAGAACACATTGTTCCTCGGCCGCAAGGATCACGCCGTCGCCTACGTCGAGACGGACCCGACCGACCGAGCGAGTGAGATCGTCGAGCGCGACCGATGGAACAAGCCCGACGAGATCCAGGGCGCGTTCGTCGGCATGAACATGACGTTCGATGGTCGGCTGGTCATGTCGACCGACCATGGCTGGGTGGTGGTGCTGGCGCGGGACTTCTCTGAGTACCACGCCTTCCAGGTGAAGGGCGGCGCCCAGGAAGCGGCCGCGTACAACGAGGCGATGGAGGCGACGGGGCGGGTCGGCTACGGCTGGATGCGGACGAGCATGTGCGTCGACGAGGACAACGGCATCTACGTGTCGTCCAACGACCACCACCACAAGCTGCGATGGACCGGCACCGAGCTCACCGACGATGAAGCGCACGGCTGCTGGACGATTCCGTACCGCAACGGTGGTGGCACCGGGTCCGGCACGACCCCCTCGTTGATGGGATTCGGGCCGGACGAGGACAAGTTCGTGGTGTTCGGCGACGGCGACGAGGTCGTGAACATCACCATCGCCTGGCGCGAGGACATTCCCGACGACTGGGAGCAGTTGCCCCACGCGCCGCACCGGCGGATCGCGGGCATCGGCCCGGCCAACATGGGCGATCCGACGCTCGAGACGATCCAGACCGAGCAGTCGATCACCGTGTCGGGCTATGGGGCCATGACGGTGAACAACGAGCCGGCCTCGGTGCCGGATGGCTTCCCGGGACAGGGCGTGCGGATGCTGTGTTTCATGCTCCCGCACAAGCCGGCGTACACCCCCCACGGCCTCCACAAGTACGCCTGGGATCCGCAGGCGCGGGCGTTCGGCGAGGCGTGGGTCAACCACGATGTATCGTCGCCGAACTCGGTGCCGTTCGTCGCGGAGGAGAGTGGACTCGTCTACACCTGCGGGGTCCGCGACGGTCGGTTCACGATCGAGGCCGTCGACTGGGAGACGGGCGACGCCGCGTTCCACTACGTGCTCGGCGGATCGAAGTTCAACACGATCGGCGCCGGTGTGACCGTCGACGACGACGGCCGCCTCCTCTTCGGCACCATGTACGGCAAGACCCGCATCCTCCGCTGAGTTGAGACGCCGGGGTCAGAGTCCCGTCCCATCTCCGCCGCCTCGGTCGCTCGGTAGGGTGGCGCCGGTGGGGGCGACGGTCACGCTCGATGGCATCCAGGTCTCGGCTCGATGGTTTCGTGACCACGGCGACGATCCCGCGTCGGTCAACCCGGACACGATGCAGCGCGAGGTAGACACGTTTGCCATTCCGCGCGACATGCTTGCCTCGTCTCTCGAGGATGACGGGCTCACGCTCACGATCGGCTGGTCCGACGGAGCGACGACAACGCACGATCGCGCCGCACTGCTCGCGCTCGTCGGCGCGCCTCGGGAGCCGGGTCCGCGGGCGGAGTCATTAACGCTCGATCCCGGCGCCGAGCTGTGGGCGACGCAGCCGGAGATCGAGACGTTCGCTGCGTCGGTGGTCGATGACGACGACGCGTGGACCGGCGCGCTGGCTCATCTCCGCCGGGTCGGTTGGGTCCGCTTCGAGGGGGCAACGCTCAGTGACGCCCCGGTGCGACGACTTGCCGGGCGGATCGGCGGTCCGCGGACGACGCTGTTCGGGGACGTCTGGAGGATCGCATCGCGGGATGTAGACCATCAGGACTCCGCGTACGCGCCGGTCCCGCTCGACGTTCACACCGGCGGGCCGTACCTCAATGAGTGCCCCGGCACGATCATCTTCGCCCAACAGGAGAAGGACGGCGCCGGGGGCAACTCGGTACTCGTCGACGGGTTCGCCGTGGCCCGCGATCTGGCCGCGAGCGAGCCGGGGGCAGCCGAG
>BQJV01000332.1 GCA_021604885.1 Acidimicrobiales bacterium | reverse complement strand
CGCCGAGCGTGCGAGCGAGGTCACCTCCGGCGAGCACGATCGGTGGCAGCGGGGCGTTGCGACGCCGTGCCGCGGAGATGACGACGGTCGCCTCGTGGTCCGTCGCGGCGACCACCGCGCCGTCGGGGACCCGGCCCGGCGTGCCCCAGTCCTGGCCCTTCTCGACGCTCACGCGGCATCCACCGACCCGGAGATCGCGACGACGCCGCGGTGGATCGCCTCGGCGGCCTGGCGGGCGGAACGTGCGGTGGCCGCCACGGGCGCGACCTCGCCGATCTGGCGCAGCAGATCGATGAGCTGTTTCACGTTGCGGACGAAGTCTCCCGCCGTCATGTCCTCGTCGTCGTCGAGGAGCACGCCCAGGTCCTCCCCGGCAGCCCAGGCATGGGCCGCCGGTGCGAACCCGGCCTCGGGCGGACGCGTCTCGGGCACGTCGTGGTGACGTTCCACGCCGGCCAGCCCGCGGGCCAGGTGCACGAGGTCCCGATAGCGCTGTTTGGCGGCCTTCGCCGGGAACCAGGGTTCGGGAGGCGGCCCGGGGCGTCGATGCTCGTAGGTGAAGCACGAGACCAATGACGCGAGGGCCGGCGGGTCGAGGTCGTCGAGCAGGCCGGCGTCGAGTGCCTCCGCGATGAGGAGGTCCGACTCGTGGTAGATCCGGCCGAGCATCCGGCCGGAATCCGAGACCTCCCACCCGTCGAGATGCTCACGATCGCGCAGGACCGCACAGATGGCGTCGAAGCGGCGGGCGACGCTCCCCTTGTCGCGCCGGGCCTTGCGTTCGAGGTGCTGCACTTCCTGCTCGAGTCGGGCGAGCGCGGCCCTCGGGTCGTTGCGGGCCTTCGATCGCTTCTTCGCCCGTGTGGTGCCGGCGCCGCGCGTCCGTCGCAGGCGAGCGGCGACGTCGTGGCGATAGTCGATGCGTTCGGGAGCCATCGGCTGCGGGAGGTCGATGTGGCCGACGGTGACCGGCGGCTCCGTGAGTTCGCTCAGCTCCCAGCGGAACTCCTGGCTGCGCTGGCTGACGAGGCGCATGCGGGCGCGTCCGCCCTTTCGCCAGCTCACGCCCAGCACAGCAAGGCGATCCCCGTCGTCGTCAAGGACGACGTCGCCGGGCCGGAGCCGTGACACGGCGTCAGCGATCGCGTCGGCGTCGGCGGCGACCGGCTCGTCCTCCTCCGGCTCGGGCAACGCGTCGACCTCGGCTCGGAGTTCGGTCAGGCGCGCCCGCTCCCGGACCAGGCGGTTCTCGAGGCGCGCCACGCCCGCATCGGCCTGATACTGCGCGAAGCTTCTCGCCAACAGGGCGCGGGCATCGTCCGGCGACTGACGCTGGAGCAGGTTGACCGCCATGTTGTAGGTCGGCCGGAATGCGGATCGGAGCCGGAACGCTCGGCTCCCGGCGAGTGACGAGACCTGGTCGAACTGGGTGAATGGCGACCAGGGGACGATCGCATGGCCGCGCTCGTCGATCCCCCGCCGCCCGGCGCGGCCGGTGAGCTGGGTGAACTGGGCGGGGGTGAGGAGCTCGTGGTGCTCACCGGTGAACTTGGTCAGGCGGTCGATCACGACGCTGCGGGCCGGCAGGTTCACGCCCAGCGCCAGCGTCTCGGTCGCGAAGACGACCTTGACCAGCCCTTCGGCGAAGCAGACCTCCACGGCCTCCTTGAACGCCGGGACCAACCCGGCGTGGTGACTCGCCACTCCCCGCTCGAGTCGCTCCAACCAAGCGGTGGTGTCCAGGAGTGCGAGATCGCCGGCGTCGAGTCCCCCGAGGCGCTCGTCGGCGATGGCCCGGATCCGGGCCCCCTGCTCCTGGTCCGTGAAGCGCGCACCGCTACGGACGAGGGAGGTGGCCGCCTCATCGCATCCCTTGCGGCTGAAGATGAACCAGATGACCGGGAGCAGGTCACCGTCCTCGAGGAAGTCCAGCAGCTCCAGCCGACTCGGCGTTCGCCACGGCGGTCGCTTGTGTTTGCGGCGATCGGCGCGTGAGCGGCGCAGGTCCGGGTCGAAGCGATCACCGTCCGGGTTGGGTCGACCGTCGACCAGCGAGGGCACGACGTGCAGACGCTCGCCCCGTCGATCCCCGACGGCGTAGAGATTCGTCAGCTCCACCGGACGGGTCGTCTCCACGATGACCGCGGTCGGCCCCCGCACCGACTCCAACCAGCCGCCCACCTCGTCACTGTTGGATACGGTCGCGGACAGGCAGACGAGCGAGACGTGCAGCGGCAGGTGGAGGATGACCTCCTCCCACACCGGGCCCCGGAAGCTGTCCTCGAGATAGTGCACCTCGTCGAGCACGACAGTGGCGAGGTCCGAGAGATCCCGACCCTCGTAGAGCATGTTGCGCAGGACCTCGGTGGTCATCACGATCACGTCGGCATCGGGGTTGATCGCGTTGTCGCCGGTGAGGAGTCCGACCCGCGCGGCGCCGATCCGCTCGGCCAGATCCCGGTACTTCTGATTCGAGAGCGCCTTGATGGGTGTGGTGTAGAACGCTCGTTTGCGCTCGCCGAGCGCCCGGTCGATGGCATGCTCGGCGACCACCGTCTTGCCACTGCCCGTCGGCGCGCAGACCAGCACGGAGCGCCCGTCATCGACATGACCGATCGCTTCGATCTGGAACGGGTCGAGACGGAAGTCGCGATCGCCGCCGCCGGTCACGCGGCCGTCGCCGCCTTCTTGGCTCGACGGATTCGCAGTCGGCCGAAGAGGATCGCGATCTCGTAGAAGAGGTACATCGGCACGGAGAGGACCGCGAGCGTGAACGGATCGCCGCTCGGGGTGATGATCGCCACGAGAGCGACGATGCCGACGATCGCGTACTGACGCCCCGATCGCAGCGTCTTGTTGTCCACGAGACCGAGGATCTGCAGGAAGATGAGCGCGATCGGGAACTCGAAACCGATCCCGAACGCGATCATCATCTTGATGATGAACCCGAAGTACTCGCTCGGCGCGAAGAGCTCCTCGAAGTTGTCGCCGCCCTGATCGATGAGCCAGGCCAGCGCCTTCGGCACGCTCCAATACGCCAACCCGGCTCCGAGCCCAAACAGCGCGACCGCCGACCCGATGAACGGGTAGGCGTACTTCTTCTCGTGGCTGTAGAGGCCGGGAGCGACGAACCGCCACGCCTGCCAGAGGATCACGGGCATCGCGAGGATGAGGCCGGTGTAGCCGGCCACGGCGAGCTTGATGTTGAAGAACTCGAGGGGGTTGCGGGCGTAGAGCTGACACTGCTCCTCGACCGGGACGATGGACTCGCGGTCCTCGACGGCCTGGCAGTACGGCTCCACGAGCACGTCGATGATGTTCTGGTAGAAGATCCAGCCGATGACCGCGCCGGCGGCGACGGCGAGAAAGCTGATGATGAGCCGTCGCCGGAGCTCGGTGAGATGCTCGAGCAGGCTCATCCGCGCGTCGTTGCGGGTGTCCGTGTCAGTCATCGCCGGCCGTGTCCGACGCGTCGGCCGTCTTCGCGTCGGTGTCGGAGGTGTCCGTGGTCTCGGTGGTGCCCGTGCTGCCCAGGCCCGGGTTCACGAACGGGTCGGCGACCGCCTTCTTGGTGCTCTCCACGGCGCCGCGCGCACGTGCTTCGGCCTCGATGATCGGCTCCTGGATCGCCTCGCGGAACTCCCGCTGGAATCCTGCGGAGATCCGACGGATCTCGGTGACCCACTTGCCGACGTGGCGCGCGGCCTCGGGCAGTTTGGTGGGCCCGAGCACGATGAGTGCCACGACCATGACGAAGAGAACTTCCATTCCTCCGATGTTCGAGAACATGGCGTGATCCTACCGAGCGGTCGAGGAGCGTCGGGTGCGCCGCACATGGGCACGCGCCCGGGTGTCATGGTCGATGCGCTGCACCTCTTCTACGACCGTTCGCGTCGCCCGCTGGAGGTCATCCGTGGCCACGGCGGCGGCCCGACTGCGACGCAGCGACGCCCGAAGAGCCCGGAGCTCGACATCGACGCGGGCCATCGACCAGGCGAGTACCACGAGGCAGAGCACGGTGGCCGCAGCGGGGGCGAGCAATGCGAAATGCACACGACGAAACTACCGACCGCTTCATGTGCGTGCGGTGATGGCGGCCTACCCGTCGAGCAGGTGAGCCAATGCCTGGTTCCACGATGAGGTGTCGTGGAGCTTGTCGTGGAACTCCAGCAGATCGTCGTGGGTGATCGGCTTGCCGTTCTTCATCTCGTCGAGCTCGGCGGGGAGGGACCAGGTGTCCATCGCGACGCCGGAGGCGACCAGCAGGTCGATCGTGCGGGGCTCGGCCGACTTCACGACGGTCATCGTGCAGGTCGGGCAGCGGAAGCTGTACTCACCGCGGTTGTCGTTGATGC
>BQJV01000331.1 GCA_021604885.1 Acidimicrobiales bacterium | reverse complement strand
AGCCGGCACCCGAGATCCCATGCGGCCGCGATCTCCGCGGTCACCTCGGTGAGGGTCGCGCCCTGGGCGAGCCGGTCGGTGCGGTAGAGGTGCGTCCCGAGGTCGCGATCGCCGAGGCTGAACCAGTTCTCGCCGCCATAGCGTCCGAGTTCGGCCATCGCCTGCCAGCTCTCGTCGACGAGGCCCCAGCCGCGGTCGGGATCGATCGCACCCGCGAGCGTGTAGGTGCAGGTGTCGAGGTCCGGGCACACCCGCAGGCCGTGCAGGGTGACGTCGTCCCCGACGTTGACGATCGCGGTGACCGTCGCCGGGTCGAACGCCTCGAGGGCTCCCCGCAGGTAGCGGGCCGCGCCGACACCGCCGGCGAGCACCGTGTGCATCAGGCCAGGCCGCGGAGGCGACCCTCGAGCAGTGCGATGTCGGCCTCGACCATCATCCGGACGAGATCGGCGAAGGGTGTCTGGGGGATCCAGCCCAGCTCGTCCGCGGCCTTGCTGGCGTCGCCCACCAACAGGTCGACCTCGGCGGGACGCATGAAGGTCTCGTCGACCACGACGTACTTCTCCCAGTTCAGCCCGACGTGATCGAAGGCGAGCTCGCAGAACTCACGCACCGAATGGGTCTCGCCGGTACACACGACATAGTCCTCCGGGGTGTCGCGCTGGAGCATGCGCCACATCGCGTCGACATAGTCGCCTGCGAATCCCCAGTCCCGCTTCGCGTCGAGGTTGCCGAGGCGGAGCTCGTCGATCTTGCCGAGCTTGATCTGGGCGACTGCATGGCTGATCTTGCGGGTGACGAACTCGAGCCCGCGGCGGGGCGACTCGTGGTTGAAGAGGATGCCGGACGTGCCGTGCAGGCCGTAGGACTCGCGATAGTTGACGGTGATCCAGTGGCCGTAGACCTTCGCGACGCCGTAAGGGCTGCGGGGGTGGAACGGCGTGGTCTCGGTCTGGGGGACCTCCTGCACCTTGCCGAACATCTCCGAGGAGCTCGCCTGGTAGAAGCGGATCTCCGGATCGACGAGGCGGATGGCGTCGAGGAGACGGGTCACGCCGAGGGCGGTGGTCTCGC
This sequence comes from Acidimicrobiales bacterium, assembly GCA_021604885.1. Lineage (GTDB taxonomy): Bacteria > Actinomycetota > Acidimicrobiia > Acidimicrobiales > Aldehydirespiratoraceae > JAJRXC01. Next base: position 3,301 of record BQJV01000331.1, on the reverse strand, counting down.
CGGTGAGCACGGGCTGTCCGAACGAGGTCTGCACGAACGACTGGGCTGCCAGGTTGTAGACCTCGGCCGGTCGGTAGGTGCGCAGGATCTCGATCATGGAGACCTCGTCGAGGAGGTCGCCGGGCACGAACCGCACCTTGTCCTGGATGTGGGCGATGCGCTCGAAGTTCACGGTGCTCGACCGACGAACCATGCCGATCACCTCGTAGCCCTTGTCGAGCAGTAGTTCGGCGAGGTACGAGCCGTCCTGGCCGGTGATCCCGGTGATGAGTGCGCGCTTGGCCACGGTGTCCTTCTCTCGAGAATTCAGACGATCTCGGGGCTGGTGACACCCTCAGGGTGAGTGCGCCAGTAATCCAGCAGATCGTGCAGCGTAGTGGCGAGGTCGACCTGCGGCTCCCAGCCGGTCGCCTCGGTGATCTTCGTGTGGTCGCCCCGCAGGACCGGGAGGTCGACCGGGCGGTAGAGGTCTTCGTCGACCTCGAGGGTCATCTCGTGTTCAGCGAGCGCGATGAGCCTGTCCGCGAGCTCCCGGACGGGTCGGTCCACACCCGAGCAGATGTGGTACACCTCGCCGGCGTCGCCGGCGGTGACGAGCAGCCGGTATGCGCGGGCGACGTCGCGTACATCGGTGAAGTCCCGCCGGGCGTCGAGGTTGCCGACCCGCACCGTCGTGTCGCCGCTGCGTTCGTTGCTGACGATGCGGCTCGCGATCGCCGAGGCAACGAACTTGTCGTTCTGACCGGGGCCGAGATGGTTGAACGCCCGCGCTCGCACAACCTCGAGACCATGGGCCACGCCGGCGGTCACGCACATGATGTCCGCCGCTGCCTTGCTGGCGCCGTAGGGACTGACGGGACGTACGGGCTGAGATTCGGTGAGCGGCAGGTCCGACGCGGTGACCGGGCCGTAGATGTCGGCGCTCGTGACCGCGAGCACGCGACGCACGCCGGCGGCCACCGCGGCGTCGAGCACGTTGACGGTGCCCTCCACGTTGACCCGCAGCGTCGGAATGGGATGCTCCCACGATCCACCGACATCGGCCTGCGCGGCGAGGTGGTACACGACGTCCGGTGCGGCATCGACGACATGGGCGCGGAAGCGGTCGCGATCGGTGATGTCCACGGCCGATTCGAGGACCTCGTCGCCGCAGCTGCGGAGGTGCTTGACGAGGTGAATGCCGACGAACCCGTTGGCGCCGGTGACGAGAGCCCGCATGCGGCGACGACTCTACGGCTGTGGTGCCGGGCTCTCAACCATGCACTGCCCACGGTGGCCCCGCCGCCGCCGAGAGGGGCGGTAGCCTCGCACGATCGTGGCCGACCAGACCGACACCTCTCGTGACGCGACGCCGTCGGTGTTCGCCGTCGTCGTCGCCCACGAGCCCGGAGCGTGGTTCGAGGAGACCCTCGACAGCCTCGCGACGCAGGACTACGCGCGTCTGTCCGTGGTCGTCGTCGACTCCGCCGGCGACCCCACGCTCGGCAGCCGTGTCCACGCCGCCCTGCCCAGCGCCTCGGTGGTGGATGCGCCCGACACGAACGGCTTCTCCGAGGCCGCGAACGCCATCCTCGACACCGGCGTCTCGCCGGCATTCATCGTCTTCTGCCACGACGACGTGGTGCTGGCCTCCGACGCGATCCGCCAGCTGGTCACCGAGGCGCTGCGCTCGAACGCCGGAATCGCCGGAGCGAAGCTCGTCGACTGGCACGACCCGTTGCGGCTCCAGCACGTCTCCTACACCGTGGATCGGTTCGGCGTCGCCGTCGATGTCATCGAGCCCGCCGAGCTCGATCAGGAACAGTACGACGCCGTCGCCGATGTGTTCGCCGTGTCCTCGGCCTGCATGCTGGTCAACGCCCAGCTCTTCGCGACGCTCGGCGGATTCGACCCGGGGATTCCGCATCGCGGGGAGGACGTCGACCTCTGCTGGCGGGCCCAGCTCGCGGGCGCCCGGGTCATGGTCGTGCCGGACGCCCATGTCCGTCATCGCGAGGACCTCTACGGACGCACCGGTGTGGACGACATTCGCCGCACCCGCGCCCGTCATCAGTTGCGGACCGTCCTGGTCACCGGGAGCCGTCCGAGTCTGGCGCTGACCCTGCCGCTGCTCGCCCTGCTGACGCTCGGGGAGGCCACGGTCGCGCTCTTCGCCGGGCGGGTCGCCCACGTGCGTGACGTCTTCGGCGCCTGGTCGTGGAACCTCCGCCGTGCCGGGGAGATCCGGGCTCGGCGCCGCCATCTGCGGCCGCTGATCCGGGCGCGCCATGCCGACGTCCGCGCCCTGCAGGAGACCGGCAGTGTCCGCATCAACGCGTTCGTGCGGGGCCAGATCGGGCGTCGTCGCGACGACCCGCAGTTCGCGGCGCTCATACGCACCGGTACGGCACGGATCGCGGCCGTCGTGGCCGCGCTCGTCGCTCTGTTCCTCATCTTCGGCAGCCGCACGCTCGTGAGCAGCGGCATCCCCGCGATCGGCGAGTTCCCGTCGTTCGGTGACAGCGGATCCCTCATCGGTGAGTGGTGGGACGCCTGGCGCCATCGAGATCTCGGAAGCCCGGGCACTCCACGGAGCGGCATCGCCGTGATCGGTTTCCTGTCGTGGTTGCTCGGTGGGGCGGACGGTTTCGTCCGCCTGCTCTGGGTGATGGGCCCGATCGTCGCGGGGCTCGTCGGGGCGTGGCGGCTGTTGGGCGTCACCGGGTCCCGTCGCGCCCAGATCGGCTCACTCATCAGTTACGCCGTGGTGCCGCTCCCGTGGGTGTCGATCGAAGTGGCGTCGATCAGCGGGCTCTACGCCTACGCCGCGGCGCCGTGGGTGCTCGGGTCGCTGCTTCACGCCCAGGCCGCGTCGCCATACCGCTCCACGGCAGGACCATGGCGAGGGGTGCTGCCGGTCGGCCTCGGCCTCGGCCTGACCCTGGCGTTGACCGCACTGTTCGCACCCGCGGCGATCACCATCGCCGCGCCGATTCTTCTCGGCCTGCTCCTCGCCTCGCTGCTCACGGGGCAGGTGCGGGGCACACTCCGGCTGGTGACCGCACTCGGACTCGCCGCGACGACACTGATCCTGCTCGCCCTGCCGATGTTCCTGGGTCAGTTGGCTGCCGGGTTCTCCTGGGCGCCGTTCGCGGGTGGTCGCACCGACGGGCCGACGGATCTCGAGCTGGTCGACATCGTCGGGTTCGGGCTGGGCGCCGATGGTGTCGCGGTTCTGACGCTCGCCCTCGTGGTTCCGATGGCCCTGCCGCTGCTCGTCGGACGTTCATGGCGCTTCGCCCTCGCGGTTCGGGGATGGATG
>BQJV01000330.1 GCA_021604885.1 Acidimicrobiales bacterium | reverse complement strand
AGGTTCTCGATGACGAGGCGGCATCCTTCGACCGCGATGCCGTCCGCCATCGGGTGGTACCCGGGGGCACACAGAGCCTCGAGGCAGTGGGAGAACGCGTCGATGCCGGTGCCCACCGTGAGCGTCGGCGGCAGGCCGACCGTCAGCTCGGGATCGGCGATGACGACGGCAGCGAGCATGCCGGGATGGAACGCCACGAACTTCCGGCCCTCGGCTTCGTGGACGACGACGCCGGCTCGACCGACCTCGCTGCCGGTGCCCGCCGTGGTGGGAACGGCGATGACGGGAGCGATCGCGTCGGCGTCGGCCCGGGTCCAGTTGTCGCCGACGTCCTCGAAGTCCCACAGCGGCCGCGTCTGACCGGCCATGAAGGCGATCAGCTTGCCGACGTCGAGCGCGGACCCACCGCCGAAGGAGATGACGCCGTCATGGTCGCCGGCCCGGAAGGCATCGACGCCACGGTCCACGTCGGTGCCGAGTGGGTTCGGACGAAGATCGTGGAAGGTGGCGTGAGCGACGTCCGCGGCATCCAGATGGGCGCGCAGGGTCGCGAGCATCGGCAGTTGGACCATGCCGGGGTCGGTCACGATCAGCGGCCGCTCCATGCCGGCGACGGCGCAGGCATCCGCGATCTCGGCGATCCGACCCGCACCGAAACGGATCGCGGTGGGGAAGCTCCAGTTGGCTGCGGTCACAGTTCGCCGGAGGCCAGCAGTTCGGTGGGATGGCGAACGTCGACGACGCCGAGATAGCCGCCGCCGGTCTCGATGGCGTCGTGCGCCTTGTAGCCGATCAGCTCCTGCGCCCGCAGTGGCAGGTCGCGGGCGACGTCCGGGGGCGTCGCGAGAGTGTTGTTCTCCTCGGTGCGCAGCCAGCCGACCACGAAGCTGAGATGAAAGCCCCGCCGCCATTCGTCCTCGGTGCAGTTCGCGCCACCGGCGTGGAAGACCGACCCGAGATAGATGACGGCCGCGCCCGCCGGCATCTCGGCGATCTCGAGCTCGTCGTCGGTCGGGTAGCGGTCGCCGTCCCAGTGGTTGCTGCCGGGCACGAGCCGGGTCGCACCGTTGTCCGCGGTGAACGGCGTGAGCGCGACCAGTGACGCGAGCTCGACCTCGGGATGCGGACTCGGCAGGAAGTTCCACACGTCGTGGTCGCGGTGGAGGTACTGCTGCTCGGCACCGGGGCCTCGCTGGAGCAGGTGGCCGACGTTGAGGGTCCAGTCGGCGCAGCTGGGACCCAGCACCCGGCGGCAGACCTCGTCGTAGATCGGATGGAGCAGGACGTCGTCGACGAAGGCCCGCGAGTGGGTTGCGAGGCCGCTGAGGTGTTTCACCTTCGTGCCGAAGAAGTCCGCGATGAACGGATTGACGAACGTCCGGGCGGTCGGATCGTCCGCTTCGACGAGCGGGCCGACCTCGGCGTTCATCGCGGCGACCGTATCCGCATCCAGGAAGTCCTCGATGATGACGGCGCCGTGTTCGGTGAGCGCGGCGCAGATCTGGTCCGGGTCGGCGCCACGGTGGAGCACGGGGATCATGGCCGTGAGGTTACGACCCGGCCGCGGTGGCGTCGATCGGGCGGGCGTCAGGCGGCGACGCAGCTCGCCGGCGTGGGCTCGGCGGGGAGGTCGAGGGTCTCGCGGACGCGCAGCCGGAGTGCATCGAGACGTTGCCGGGATACGAGCCGTTCGAGGATAGCGGCGTCACTGTCGCGCAATTGCTGATGGGCGTTCCAGGCGGCGATGAACTCGTCGATGAGCTGTTCGTTTTCGCTGGTCAGAGCGTTGTGGGAGGCGATGCAGGTGGTCATGAGATGTACGGTACGACGATCGTGTCATCGTGAAAAGCGATGAAAAATTGGAATGATCCTTCGAATCGCTTATGATCAGTTCCCATGTGGGTCGACCTCCAGGTACGCCATCTCCTCGCCCTGCGCGCCGTCGCCGAGGAAGGCACGTTCTCGGCCGCCGCCGCCCGACTCGGCTTCAGCCAGTCGGCCGTCTCGCAGCAGATCGGCAGCCTGGAGAAGATCGTCGGTCATCGACTCGTCGAGCGCTCGGCGGGCCCACAGCCGTCCGCGCTGACCACGATGGGCCGAGTCGTGTTGAACCACGCCGACGACGTCCTGGAGCGCATCGTCGCGGCCGAGCACGATGTGTCCCGATTCGCGGCCGGCCTCATGGGTCGCCTGCGGGTCGGCACCTTCCAGTCCGTCGCCACCCGCCTGCTGCCGATCGCCCTCCAGGAAATGCGCGCGGAGTCGCCCGACGTCGAGGTCGAGCTCGTCGAGGAGGACATGGATCTCGACCTCCGGCTCGGGATGCTCGAGCGCGGCGAGATCGATCTGACCTTCGTCGAGTCCGAGGTGGACGATCGGTTCGAGATCGACGTGCTCGGCGAGGATCCCCACGTGCTGGTCGCGCCCCGCGACTTCCCGGAGGGGCCGGTCGACCTCCACCTCCTTGCCGACCACCCGATGGTGGGGGAGCCCCCGGGCGGTGCGTGCGGGCTCCATGCCGTGAAGACCCTCGAACGGTTCGGCATCACCCCGCGCTACGTCTTTCGCAGCCACGACAACGGCACCCTCCAGCGCATGGTCTCCGCCGGCATCGGTGTCGCCATCATGGCGCTGCTGTCGGTCGACCAGTCCGACGATTCGATCGTGGTCCGTCCCACCACACCGCCCATTCCGCCCCGCACGCTCGCGCTGGCATGGAAGCGGGGTGCGGACCTGCCGCCCACGGCGGCGCGGTTCCGGGAGATCATGCACGACGTGTGCCGTCAGGAGCTCGCCGGCGTCCCGGTCGGTTGAGCCGACGCGTCAGCTGAGGGTCGACCCGCTCACGTGGGGTGATCCGTTGCCCAGGTAGAACACCCCCGGGTAGCCGGCGGTCTCGAAGCCCAGGCTGTCGTTGTCCGTCAGGGTCGAGTCGGTGATGTGCAGTGTGCCGGTGCGGTTGTTGCTCACGAAGAACACGCCGCCGCCGCCCTCGTTGGCCACGTTGTCGTGCACGACGGTGTCCACGAGTCGCAGGCTGAACGTGTTGCCGTCGTTCGCGATCGCGCCGCCGTTGCCGCCGCCGGGGGTGCCGGCTCGCTGGGGATTGGCGCCCCAACCGGTGGCGGTGTTGTGGCTCAGCAGACTGTTGGTGAGTGTGAACGAGACGCCGATGCTGCCGATCGCGCCGCCGTTGGAGCACGTGTTGCCCTGCTCGGCCGCGCCACCGAAGGTCGAGCCCGTGATGAAGACGGGCTGCCCGTCGTGCTGACTGAAGACGCGCACGGCGCCGCCCGCCACGTCGGGGCCCGTTGAGGCGCACTCGTTGCCGAAGAAGCGGCTGTTGACGATCTTGAAGCGTCCGCCCCGCACCCAGATCGCGCCGCCGCCACCTTCCAGGTCGATGCCGTGATCGGTGGCGTCGCCGTCGACGAACGTGAGGTTCTGCACCGTGAGGCGCGGGTGATCCTGGTTCTGGCAGTGCGGTGTCGTCCACACCTGCGCGGGGTCGCAGGTGTTCATGTAGAGGATGCGCCGCTTGCCCTGTCCGGACAGGGTGACGAGTCCGCCGCCGTCGATCACGATGTCCGGATCGGCGTTGTTGAACACCTTGGCCGTCTCGTCCATTTGGATGGTCACGGGATCGGGACCGCAGTCGAAGATGATCACGCCGCCGAGTGCGACGGCGGCGACGAACGCGGCGGACGTGCAGCTCGCCGGCGTGCCCGTCCCCACGATGTGATCCGGTGCGGAGGCGTTCTCGAGACCGCCGCCGGCGGGGATCGGCGCGGTGCCGTCGGGGTTCCCGGCGGTCGGGAGCGGGCGGGGCGGCGGAATGAGCTCCTCGAGATCGAGGGCTCGCATCAGGAACGTCGCCATCTCGCCGCGGGTGACGGCGCGGTCCGTGCAGTAGCGGGTGGGGGCACAGCCGACGGTGATGCCGGCGGCGCGGAGTCGTTCGACGTCGTCGCGGAACGTGCCGTCGGTGTCGGTGAATCCGCTCGGCGCCGGTGAGGCGGGGAGGTCGAGGGCGCGGTTGATGAACGCGGCCATCTGTCCACGGGTGACGGGATCGTCGGTGCAGTAGCGGGTGGGGGCGCAGCCGTTCGTGATGCCGGCGGCGCGGAGTCGTTCGATGTCGTCGCGGAACGTGCCCTGGGTGTCGGTGAAGCCGCTGGGCTGGGGTGCGGCGGGGAGGTCGAGGGCGCGATTGAGGAAGGCGGCCATCTGTCCACGGGTCACCGGCTCGTTCGGGCAGTACCGGGTCGCGCTGCACCCCTGGGTGATCCCCTCGGCCCGGATCGCCTCGATCGCACCCTCGTGGATGTTGCCGTCGTCGTCGACGAAGTGACCGCCGGGCGGGGGAGGTTCGGCCGCG
>BQJV01000329.1 GCA_021604885.1 Acidimicrobiales bacterium | reverse complement strand
GTTGGCACAACGCGGGGCCGGCGACTCTGTCCCGTTCGCGCGACTGCTCATCAACAACGTGGCGATCGGCGCGACGGTCGTCGGTACCGCCGGACTCGCGAAGCGCGCGGTCGCGCTGGCCGACGGTGTGGACGTGTTGTGGCACGACTGGTGGGTCGCGCTCGTTGCCGGTCACGACGGGGATCTGACGGGTTGTCCACAGGCCACGATGGACTGGCGGCGCCACGGCGGGACCGTCACCGGAACGACCCCTGCAGGGGTCCGCGAACGGGCTCGGCGGCGCCGGCGTTACCTGGCGTTCTCGGTCGCCGCCGCGCAGCGTCTCGCCGCGGAATCGAGCGGCCCCGACGCGCAGGCCCACATCGCCGTGCGCGAACTGGCTCGCCTCGATCCGAGCCACCCGACCGCGCGGGGCCTGCTGCGCGCGTGGCGACGGGCGGGCGTGCGAGCGTGGTCACCCCGCGGCCAGATCGGACTTCTCTCGTCGGTTGTGATGGGTCGAACGGATCAATAACCGCCGATCGTGGCCCGACCTCTTGCGCGTCACCACTCTTGGTGGCCAGAATGTCCCCGGTGGAGGGGTAACCGAAGAACCGTCGCAACCCCTGATTGAGGCATGTCCGAGATTTCCGTCACACAGTCGAGCGCCATGCACGTGGTCGACGACCTCGTCGTCACCGGCGACCGGAAGCGCTCCCTCTACGAGCGTCACATCAAGCGCGCCATCGACATCGTCGGCGCGGCGACGCTGATCCTTCTGACCGCCCCGTTGGCCGCCCTGGTCGCCCTCGGCGTGGCGATGACCCTCGGCCGTCCCGTCGTCTTCCGCCAGACCCGGGTCACCAAGGGTGCGGACCCGTTCACGATGCTCAAGTTCCGGTCCATGAAGCCGGAGAACAGGCCGATGGCCGCCGGGCAGTACCACGCCCCGCGTGACGACCCCCGCCACACCCGGTTCGGCCAGCTGATCCGCCGACTCTCGCTCGACGAGCTGCCCCAGCTGTGGAACGTGCTGCGCGGCGACATGAGCCTCATCGGCCCCCGGCCGGAGCTGCCGGCGGTCGTCAAGGCGTTCGACCTCGCCGACCATCCCCGCCACCAGGTACGGGCCGGTATGACCGGGCCGTGGCAGGTCTCGGAGTTCCGCAACGGCTACGTCCACATGAACGTCCACGTCGACGCCGAGTACGTCGGCGACCTCACCTTCCGTCGCGACGTCGAGATCGTCCTGCGCACCATCGGCCTCTTCTTCGGTCTCGGCCACGAGGCGCTCCCGACCGAAATCGCCATGCCGGCCGAGCTGCGGCCGACGTCCAGCGAGCCGCTCCGTGTCCTGCACGTGCTCGAGCCGTCGATCGCCGGGGTGCCCGCCTATGTCGAGAAGCTCGGCCGCGAACTCTCCGACCGGGGAATCGAACAGGTCGTGCTCACGAGCGACACCCAGACCTGGGAGTTCGCCGACTGGCCGACCAAGGTCGTCCGGGTGCCGTGGAAGCGCCGCCCGGCCGATGCCAAGGCCGTGTCGCTCGAGATGCGACGCCTGGTGCGCGAGGAGAAGATCCATCTCGTCCACGCCCACGCCACCTTCGCCGGGGTCGCCTCGCGGCTCAAGCGCCTCGACGTACCCGTGATCTATCAGCCCCACGGCTGGGGGCACCTCTCCACGCGGCGCACGGTCGTCAAGAAGATGGTGCAGACCATCGAGCGCCGTCTCGACCGCCGCACCCACACGCTCCTCACGCTCTCCGAGCACGAGGAGGCGCAGGCGCCCAAGGCGCGGACCACCGAACGGGTCCGGCCGATCGTCAACCTCGCCGGCTTCGAGCCCATGGCCGAGGTTGACCGCATCGAGGCGCGGCTCGAGCTCGGATGGGCGAAGGACGAACGCATCCACGTGTGCGTCGGTGAGCTCAGCCACCGCAAGAACCAGCTCGCGCTCGCCCAGGCCTGGAAGCGCCACGCCGACGATCGTGACCGGCTCGTCTTCATCGGCGACGGTTCGCTGCGCGCCCAGATCGAACATCTGTCCAGCGATCGGATCCAGCTGCTCGGCTGGCGCAACGACATCGCCCGGCTGATGGGCGCGGCGGACTCGCTCGTCGTGCCCTCACTCGGCGAAGGCTTCAGCCTCGTCATCCTCGAAGCGCTCGCCACCGGCCTCCCGGTGTTCTCCACATCGATCGGTGGCACCGAGATCATCGCCAGCGACGACGGTCGCGTCGTCACCACCCCCGAGGAAGTCGTGCGGGCCGCGATCGCGTCCCGTCTCCCGGACGGCGACCATGACGAACGCATCGCTCGGGCTCAGCGTCACCAGAGCGCGGCGTCACTCGAGACCGTCGCTGACGAGTTCATCGAGATCTACGCCAAGGCCGTCGGCCGTGAGCAGGACATCGTCGATCTGACCGAGCTCGAGTCGGCCGACGACCGGTCGACGACGCAGTCCTCGCAGTAGCCTTGCCCGTGGGCCGCTAGCTCATCGGGTTAGAGCAGGGGACTTTTAATCCCAAGGTGCCGGGTTCGAGTCCCGGGCGGCCCACGAACAAGTCATGGCGGCGCGACGTTCCTCCTGACCTAGGGTCGCGGCATGGCCCGGGTGTTCGTGAGTTATCGCCGAGCCGACGGGCGTCTCGCCGTCGACTGGCTCGCCGAGCGGCTGCAGGCGCTGGACGCCATCGACGGGGTCGAGTCGGCGTTCCATGACGTGGCGCTGCGCATCGGCGACAACTTCCCGGCCGCGCTGGAGAAGGAGATCGCGGACTGCACGATCGTGATGGTGGTGATCGGGCCCGAGTGGGCGGGCCATCGCCAGGACGGGAGTGCCCGGATCCGCGACGAGGACGATTGGGTCGTTCGCGAGATCCGCGCCGCGTTCGAGCAGGGGAAGGACGTGCTGCCGGTCGTGATCGGCGGGGCCACTCCCCCGCTCGCGGCGGACCTCCATCCGGACATCGCAGGGCTCAGCGACATCCACGGACTGCCGCTCACCTCCAAGGAGGACCTCGACGCGATCGTCGACCAGATCGCCGAGATGTTCCGCCTTGAGGACTACGAGGCGGCGAAGGTCGTCGGGCTCGAGGACCCGGTGGTCGTGCCGGACCTGGCGAACCGACGCAGCCTCGTGCAGCTGATCGCCGCCGGTGCCCTGGTCGGCGGTCTGCTCGCGGCGGTCTCCGCCTTTCTGGGCGACGTGGACACCGACACGGCGGGCTCGTTCGCCTCGACGGACGCCTATGCGATCTATGGCGTCCTGCTCGTGCTCTACGGCGCGTTCGGCGGGGCGGTCATCCCGGTCGGCGCCCTGCTGTCGTACCGGATCGTGCGCCAATCACGAGTCCGCTGGCGCGACCTCGCCCTCGGGGCGCTCATCGCCGGCGCCGTGCCCGCACTCGTGCTCACGCTGACGAGTAGCAGCCATGTGATCCTCGGCGACGAGGCGACGGCGCTTCCCTACGGCACGTGGCGCGCCGCGGGCAACGTCGCCGCGATCGTGCTGACGCTCGCCTGCTGGGTGCTCCCTGCGGGCTCGGGGATATACGCGGAGCCCGACGTGCAACCGCACGAGATCGGCCGCCGGGTGGCCCATCTCGCCGTCCTGCGCGACGCCGAGCGGTGGGCGATTCTCGTCGCCACGGGGATCCTCACGATCGGCACGACCGTGAGCATCAGCCTGGAGGCCGCCCGCGCCCAGAGCAGCACGCACGACCTCAGCGCCGTCGACATCATCGCGGTGCCGTTGATCCTCTCGGCAGTGATCGTGTTGCTCCACCGCTGGGCGCTCACCGCGATGGCGGAGACCCAGGCGGCCATCGAGCGTGAGGCGGCGACGATCGTCGAGCCGTACGCCACCAACGCAACGGGCCGGCTGGCGGCGGAACCGCTCGCCGACGGCGGCTGGGGATTCCGGCTGGTGCTGGCGTTGCCGGTCATCGCCGCGGTCGTCGGCGTGATGATCGCGACCGGCTGGCCCTGACGTCGGTCACCGGCCCGCGTCCACCCTCGCGGCTGCACGCCGTACCATCGCTGTCGTGCCCTTCCGTCAGATCGCCACCGTTGTCCTCGGCCTCATCGCCATCCTCGGCGCGGCCCTGTTCGTCCTGTCGTGGGGCGACGACGAGCCCGAGGACGCCGGTGTCACCGGCAACACCGACGGCGGCGCGGTCGTGGACGGTGCGGACGGGGCCGATGGCGACGAAGGCACCGACGGCACCACGACCACCACCACGACCGTCGCCCCGGTGACCACGTCGATCCCGGTTGACTGCGGCACGACGCCGGACGATGTCACTGCCGACACGACCACCACCGTGGTCGAGACCACCACGACGACCACCGAGCCCGCCACCGACGCAGGCGGCGACGAGGGCGACGATGACGACGG
>BQJV01000328.1 GCA_021604885.1 Acidimicrobiales bacterium | reverse complement strand
CGACGGTGATGTCGTTGCGGTCGACGTGGACACCGTCGTCGATGTCGACGAGCACTCGGTTGAGCGCACGACGGGCATCGCCCTCGGTGCTGAAGCCGGCTTTGGTCGAGTAGCGCCGCCGACCGGTCTCGGCTCGGGGCAGCTCGACTCGGTACCGCCAGCCCTTGCCGTAGCGCTCGACCGTTCCCCGCATGCCCTGACCCTTCGTCCGTGAGGTACGCGACTATTCTCGCGACTATTTTCGTTTCACCGCAACCCTCAGACGATCTACGGGAGTCGGAATTCGCACGAATTAGCTGGTCAGAGCGGTGCCCGGGGTGAGATTTGAACTCACACGCTCCCTGGGGAGCCGGGGGGTTTAAGCCCCCTGCGTCTGCCGATTCCGCCACCCGGGCCTGGCAGCACAGTACCGGCGGGAAGAGGGTCCCTGCGCCGTTCGGGACCTCCGGCCCTAGGGTCCGCGGCACCGTCCCCCTATTCGTGATCCGGGCGATTCGACTGGATCAGGGGCCCCGTTTTCCCCTCCGTTGCAGGGAATGTGACCAACGGACAGGGACTTTCGCGAACACGACGCAGCTTCGCCACGATGATCGTGGCCGGGACCGCGATGCTGGCGACCACGGTGGCTCCGGCGGCCGCTTCGGACGAGCTCGAGCCGACCTACCAGTGGATCATCGAGCACGAGACGGCACCTGGCGAGGCGCCCCGGTTCGACGTCGTCGAGACGACCGTGGACGGCGCCCTCGGGCTCATGGCCGCTCCCGACGTCGCCGGCGTCGAGCTCGACGGCTTCGCCCACCTGATGTGGGAGCCGACCGATCCCGAGTACGCCCACCAGTGGGAGCACCACGTCACCGGCATCGAGACCGTGTGGGACACGACCCGGGGCAGCGAGGACATCGTGATCGCGGTCCTCGACTCGGGCGTCGTGCCCGGCCCGGAGTTCGGCGACCGGCTCCTCGCCGGCGCCACCTTCATCGACGATGACCCGCACCACGATCCGCTCGGGCACGGCACCTCCGTGGCCGGCGTCGCCGCTGCGGCGGCGAACAACGACATCGGCGGGGTCGGCGTCTGCTCCGAGTGCACCATCCTTCCCGTCCAGGTCGCCCAGGCCAACGGCGGCGTGCCCTGGTCCGCCGCGGCCGAGGGCGTCGTCTGGGCCGTCGATCAGGGCGCCGACATCCTGAACCTCAGCTTCGGTTCGCCCAGCAACGCCTCGGTCATGCGCAGCGCGATCGAATACGCCCTGAGCCGCGACGTGATCGTGATCGCCGCCGCCGGCAACTACGGCACCGACTCTCCCATCTACCCGGCCGCCTACGACGGCGTCATCGCCGTCGGGGCCCACGATGAGAACCGTGGCCGCTACTCGTGGAGCAGCTACGGCGCCGGGGTCGACGTCGCCGCTCCCGGCTGCACCCGCAGCGTCACCTCCTCCGGCACCGGCGTGGTCTGCGGCACGAGCTTCGCCACCCCGTGGACGGCCGGTGCCGCCGCCCTCCTGCTCGACGCCAACGGCACGATGTCGCCGGGCGCCGTCGAGTCGGCGTTCGAGACCAGCGCCATCGAGCTCGACTGGGTCGAGACCGGTGCGATCGACGCCACCACGCTGCTGGACGGCCCCGCTGCCGCCGTCGCCGACGACGGGCCGCTGACCGACTTCACCGACGTCGAGCACGACGCCTTCTACGAGGAGCCCGTGGCCTGGATGGTCGCCAACGGCATCACGACCGGCACGAGCCGCACGACGTTCTCGCCGGACGACCACGTGACCCGAGGCCAGCTCGCCACGTTCCTGCACCGCTTCGCCGGGGAACCGACCGACGCTCCCGTCGCCCCGTTCGCCGACACCGACCCGGACGCCTTCTACGCCGACGGCGTGAACTGGATGGTCGACCAGGGCATCACCAAGGGCACCGGCCCGACCAAATTCTCGCCTGACGACGCCGTCACCCGCGGCCAGCTCGCCGCCTTCCTGTACCGCTATGCCGGCAATCCGGAGGCGGCCGACGAGGCGTCGTTCACCGATGTCGCCCGCACCGCCTTCTACGCCGCCGCGGTCGACTATCTCGTCGCCGAGGCGATCACCACCGGCACCAGCGCCACGACCTTCTCACCGGACAGCCCCGTGACCCGCGGTCAGCTGGCCACCTTCCTCTGGCGCTTCGCCGGCGAGCCCGCCGTCTGAGCGCCCGGATCATCGACGGCGAGCCACAGCGCGGCCCGCACCCGATCGGCGCGGGCACCGCTGAGACCGTTGGCCACCACGATCCCTTCGATCATGTCGCTCACCACCGCCGACCACGGCCGGCCCTTCAGCCGCACGGCCACGGACGGCACGCCCCGCCGCCGTCGCAGCGTGCGGTGCACACCCTCGACTCCCGGCGGCGACCGGAAGCCGGGCACGACGAGATCCCGAAGTCGGGCTGCTTGCCCGAGACTTCGGGCCGCGTTCGCGAACATGACGGACGTGGCGCCCGCACTCCTGGCCTCCATGGGTCCCATACTGCCGATGGGGTGTGACAGTCTTCGTCCATGGCGTCGCTCTCGGAGTCCGCAGCCGAGCTGAACCCGGCCCAGCAGGAGGTGCTCGACCTCCTCGGCGCGACCCGGGACGAGCGTCCGCGCTTCGACGCCGTGCTCCGTCACGAGCTCCAACGGGCGCTCGAGGACGGGCTCGAACCGATGCTGACGCTCCTCGACGCCCGTACGGACGCGAAGCCCGGCGACACCATGTTCATCTCCAAGTACGCGCTCGGCCAGGTGCTCGGCTGCGAGCGGAAGTACGAGTTCGAGGAACGCCAACCCTTCGAGTGGAAGGTGCCGATCGCTCGCGGCACCATCGCCCACAAGGCCATCGAGCTCTCGATCCACTGGCGCCGCGAGATCGAGCCGCTCACGCTCGTCGACGAAGCACTCGGGAGACGGGCCGAGGGCATCGACCCGCTCGCCGACTGGCTCCAGACCGTCAGCGAGACCGAACGGGCCGAGCTCCGAGGGTCCGTCAACGATCTCCTCGTGAAGTTCCTCGAGTGCTTCCCCCGCCTCAAGCCGGCCTGGTACCCGAGCACCGAGACACCGCTGCGGGTCGAGGTGCACGACCGATTCGTCCTCAGCGGCCGGGTGGACCTGTCGCTCGGCGTGGCCGACGGCTCACTGGCGGGGAAGGTCCTCATCGATCTCAAGACGGGGAACTTCTCGCCCCAGCACCGCGAGGACCTGCGCTTCTACGCCCTGCTCGACGCGATCCGACTCGGCACGCCGCCCCGCCGGCTCGCGACGTACTACCTCGATCAGGGGCGATTCCATGTGGAGGACGTCACCGAGGACCTCCTGTTCTCCACCGTCGCCCGGGTCGTCGACGCGACCGAGCGGATGCTGGTGCTCGCCACCGGCCAGCGCGATCCCCACACGGCGCCCGGCCCCGCCTGCCGCTGGTGCCCGGTGCTCAACGAGTGCGACGACGGTCAGCGCCACCTCCGCACCGAGGACGACGACACCTGGTAGCGGCCGCCGGGCACCGGAGGGTCAGCGCGGCGGCGCAGGCGTGGTCGGGTGCACCTCGGCCCGCACGGCCGGTTCGTAAGCGCCGACCTCGTCGTCGAGGCCCCGCAGCCGGCCCGTGACCGTGAGGCCGATCGCCACCACCACCAGCGCGATCCCGGACGCGATGTAGGTCTCCCGCGGCCCGATCCGGTCGATCGCCTGGCCGAGCACGAGCAGGCCGAGCGGGGTCGCCAGCAGCAGCGACGTGAGGTACACCGACAACACCTTGGCCCTCACCGACTCGTCGACCTGGAGCTGGATCGCGGTGTTGAGCGTGGACGCCGAGGAGATGTGGGCCATGCCCATGACGAACATGCCGCCGAGCGAGAGCGCGAACCACGGGGCCGCGCCGGCGAGCACGATCCCGGCTCCGTAGAGCACGAGCGCGTTCTGCTGGATGAACGAGCGACGGAGGCGATGGCTCATGAACGCGATCGCCGGCGACGCGACCACGGCGCCGAGGCCCGCGGCGGTGAGCATCATGCCGAACCCGGTGTCGTTCTGACCGAACACGTCCTCGGCGAGCGCGACCGACATCGTCTGTCCGGCCAGGCCGAAGAACCCGATGAGTGTCACCGTGCCGATGGCGGTGATGATCCCGGGGCGGGTGCGGACGTAGCCGATCGTCGCGATGAACTCCCGGATCGGGCGCATGCGGTCGGTCGGCTCGGCGTGGATGCGAGGCATCGTGATGGCCACGAGCGACACGATCACCGCCAGGTACGTCACGGTGTTGATCGTGAACGCCCAGCCGGCGCCCCACTCCCGCACGACGATGCCGGCCAGCAGCGGACCGAGGAGGCGGGCCACGTTGAACTGGGCACTGTTGAGCG
>BQJV01000327.1 GCA_021604885.1 Acidimicrobiales bacterium | reverse complement strand
CCCGTGTGCGGCGTACTGGCGGGCGTGGACCAGTTCGTGCGCGAGCAGCTCCCGGGTGCCGGTCCGGTCGTCGTCGCGGCGCAGGAACACGAACCGTCCCACCGTCATGCCGGACGCCCCCGGCGGAAGGACGGGCACCTGCTGGACGCGAACCCGCTCGAGCACGGCGCGCGGGACCAGGTCGTAGCCCGCGATCTCGGGGCCCTCGAGCCGTCTCACTCGTCCGGTGGATCGAAGGTCGGCTTGAAGGTGAAGGCGTCGCGCGTCGGTCCTTCGGCCTGGAGCTTCGCCAGGCGCTCCTCCGCCTCCTCGAGCGTGGGAATGTGGCCCGCCGGAATCCACCACATGACGAAGTGCGGCTCGGTGTGGGCCTCGAACCAGTCGCGACGCTTGCGCATGAACGGCACGTGCGCTTCGCCGTACATGTAGTCGCGCAGCGCCTCGATCGACTCCCAGACCGTCAAGTTGGGAATGCGCAGCGGGTCGCCGTCGCGCATGAATCCCGTCGCGTTGCCGCTCTCGTCCTGCAGCCGCCAGACGTAGCCCGGGCTGGCTTCGGCGACCGCGTTGACCGGATCGAGATTGTCGGCGAACTCGGCCGTGTCCGGATGCTCGATCGGCTGTCGCAGCGTGGCGACGTTCAGTTGGGCGAGGTGCCACTCGGTCATGTCCAGTTCTCCAGGAGGTCGGGTAGATCGGTCAGGTGGGCAAGGGTCGGGAAGTCGTGGCCGTGGTCGTCATCGACCTGCTCGAGCGTCCAGGTGACGTGGTACGGCACATGGACCGCACGTCCGCCGAGCTCGATCACCGGCAGCACGTCGGACTTCACCGAGTTGCCGACCATGACGAACTGCTCGACCGGGATGTTGTGACGGTCGAGGACCTGGGCATAGGTGCCGGGGTCCTTGTGCGCGACGACGTCGATACGCCAGAAGTACTCGGACAGTCCGCTCTTCTCGATGCTGGCGTGTTGGGCGTAGAGGTCGCCCTTGGTGATCATCATCAGCGGGAGGTGGGCGAGTGACTCGAGGACCTCGCGCACCCCCTCGAGCAGCTCCGTCGGCCGGTCGAGGATCGCCTGGCCGAGACGAATGATCTCCCGGATGGTTTCCGGGGGTGCCTCGTGGTCCGAGATGTCGAGAGCGGCCTCCATCATCGACAGCATGTAGGCCTTCGCACCGAAGCCGTAGCGGGGGAGGTTCGCGCGCTGGACGTCGGTCAGATGGTTCTCCACGGTGTCGGCGTCGGCCCACGGCGCGAGGAGCGCCTCGAACTCACGGTGTGTCTCCTGGAACTTGTCCTCGTTGTGCCACAGCGTGTCGTCGGCGTCGAAGGCAACGATCATCGTCGCGATGGTACTCAGCGGACCTGTCCACCGGTTGGGCTCGACGCGCTTGTACCTTCGGCCCATGGCAACGTGTGCTCGCCCGGGATGTTCTCGTCCTCGGGCCGGCGTGCTCCTACTGCACCGGACCGAGCGTCGCGCCGAGCTGGTGTCCCTCGATGACCCCACCGGGGCTCGCTACGGCGCGGCACTGTGTGCCGAGCATCTCGCCCGGTCGAAGCCGCCATCCGGCTGGACGCTCGTCGATCGTCGCGACGACGCGATTTCGTCGACGAAGGCGTCATGGTCACCCCGTCGTGAACTGGAGGATCTTCCCGCCGCGGTCACTACGGCCCGGTCACCGCTGCTGCGCCGCGCGTTCCTCGGGTCCGCCGCGAGCCTCTCCGGCCTCGAGCGGCTTCATCCCGAGGTCGATCGCGATCCAGAGCGTCTTGGCGGTGGGGTGGAAGGCCCAGGGCAGGACGATCGCGATCGGCAGGGCGGCGGCGAGAAGCGGGACGGCCTCGGGGCGGGGCCACATGAGGATCACACCGACCACGATGGAGATGAGGATCAGGCCGAACACCACGATGGTGTTGATGCCGACGGCGCCGACGAAGTGCCCCGGCTTGCGCTCGAACTCGAACCCGCAACGCGGGCACGTGTCCGCCAGCGCCACCCATCGGCGGGTCAGGCCGCGCCGTCCGCACACCGGGCACGCCCGCGTCGCCCCGCGCCACAACAGGACACGAGTGGGCGGCGTCGGGCGGACGGGCATGACTCGGAGCCTACGGTTCATCAGCTCCGACTGGTGGTTTGAGCGCCATCGTCCGGCGGATCAACATCGGGCTGGCAGGCGTCGCGTTCCTGCTGGTTCTCACCCTTGTCTGGCCGACGTCGACCGACGACGAGACGGGCGTGCCGGTCGACGGAACGTCCTCGACCACGACCTCGTCCACCTCCACGAGCACATCGACGACAACCACCACCACGACGACGCTTCCGCCGTACGACGGATGGGTCGATCCGGCGTCGTCGGGCCAACCCTGGGGCGACACCGTTCAGGGCCTCCTGACCTTCCGGGGCAACCCGACCCGCACGTTCTACGGTGCGGGCCCCGTGCCGGAGGCGCCCGAGGTGGTGTGGCAGTTCCCCGAGTCCGGGGCGATGTGCTCGAACTCGTCGGTCGGCTCGGAGGTGATCAACTGGTGCGGGTCCGGCTGGACGGGACAGCCGTCGATCTTCGAGCGCGGGGACGAGACCTGGGTGGCCCTCGGTGCCTACAGCCGCAACGTGCACTTCCTCGACGCCGACGACGGCGCCCGTCTGCTCCCCGATTTCCCGACGGGCGACATCATCAAGGGCTCCGTCACGATCGACCCGGACGGCTATCCGCTGCTCTACACCGGGAGCCGCGACAACTTCTACCGCGTGGTCGCCTTCGACCGGGACGAACCGGAGGAGATGTGGGCGCTGAACGCGACCGACGTCTCTCCGACCCGATGGAACAACGACTGGGACGGCGCCGGCCTGGTCATCGACGACTACCTCTTCATCGGCGGCGAGAACTCGCAGTTCCATATCGTGAAGCTCAACCGCGGGTACGACGCCGACGGGTTCGTCACGGTCGCGCCCGAGTTGGTCTTCAACACGCCCGGCTGGGATGACGAGCTCCTCCGGCTCGTCGGCGGCAACGTCTCGATCGAGAACTCCGTCGCGATCAGCGGCAACGTCGTCTACTTCGCGAACTCCGGCGGGTTGATCCAGGGGTGGGACATCACGGATCTCGATGCCGGCGTCGAGCCGACCCAGGTCCTGCGCTACTGGGCCGGCGACGACATCGACGCCACCCTCGTGATCGACGAGCTCGGAATGATCTATGCCGGAATCGAGTACGAGCGGGGCAACGCGCGCAGCCAGGAGGTCGGCCAGATCATCAAGCTGGACCCGTCGAAGCCGGACGATCCGCTCGTCTGGGGCGTGGACGAACGGCCCCGTCTGGACTCTGGCGTGTGGGCGACGCCCGGGCTGCACCGCGACCTCCTCATCGTCCCGACGGACACCGGGAAGGTGCTGGGGCTCGATCGTGACACCGGTGAGGAGCGATGGAGCATGGAGCTCCCGGGGCCGACCTGGGCGTCACCGGTGATCGTCGACGACGTCTGGATCCAGGGTGACTGTGCGGGCGTGCTCCGAGGGTTCGATGTGAGCGACACGATGGTCGAACCGACGCCGTTGTGGGAAGTGGATCTGGGCGGTTGCATCGAGTCGACACCAGCGGTCTGGGATGGTCGGATCGTCGTCGGCACCCGCGCCGGCTTCATCTACGCGCTCGGCGACGCGGAGAGCTGAGCGTCAGTTGAGCGAGCCGCGGGCGGGGTAGCTCGCGGTGTCGAAGGCGAACCAGACATCGTCATCGGACGAGAACGGCACCGTGACGCCGATCGCGAGCCAGTGCCCGGCGTCGATCACGACGTCGATCGGCGGCAGATCGACCGTCATCCGGCCGAAGTCGTCGCCGAAGTCGGACTGGTCGAAGGACGTCGTCCTCGTGCCGAGCGCGTCGCACGAGTCGGGTGCGTCGCACTTCGCCAGGTGGACGGTGAACGCACTCTGGCTGCCGTCGGCGAAGTCTGCGGCCGCCGCCCAGATCTCGACTCTCGGCGTGCCGACCGCGTGCCACGGTGACTCGAAGAAGAGCGCCCAGACCTGTGCCTCGGGCGAGTTTCCCTCCGTTGCGATCTCGTTCGAGCGGATGATGGTTCGACCCGGGTCGTCGTTCAGATCGGTGTCGTAGTTCGGCAGGGATGCGGCGGTCGGTGGTTCGCCCAACGGCAGGACGGCTGCCGTCGGACCCTCGCCGTTGCTCCCCAGGTAGGCCTGGGCGAGGGGATTGAACGGCGCCTCGGTCGTGGTGGTCGTCGTCGGGGGCGCGGTGGTGGTCGTCGTGGTCGTTGTCGTGGTCGGCGGCTCCGTGGTCGTGGACGCCGCGGTCGTCGTGGGGGGTTCGGTCGTCGTGGGCGCCTCGGTCGTCGTGGTGGTCGTCGTGCTCGTGGTGGTGCTCGTGCTCGTGAC
>BQJV01000326.1 GCA_021604885.1 Acidimicrobiales bacterium | reverse complement strand
TTCCGCCCGATCGACGGGTGACGCAGCAGCGTGCAGTTTCGCCACGTTCACCGGCACCGACGCCACGACAGGGAGCAAGGAGGTCTTCGTCGGCCACGGCGCCACGAACGCGCGGATCTCCCTCCCGACACTCGACATCACCAACCCGGCCGATCCACACCTCGTCGGTGAGGGCGACCGCCTCGTCCTCATCGGGACACGCGACGATCGCCGCCAGGTTCTCACCGGACCGGTCGGCAGCGACGACTTCACGTCGATCTCCGGCACCGACGCTGGCGCCCCCATCGCCAACGAGGACCTGACCGCGAGCCTCGATGGCTCGACCGTGGCCTGGATCGGGACGGGCGCCGCCTCGGACGGCACCTTCCACGCCGGTCAGGTCTGGGTCGCCGGCATCGACGGCGCGGGGCGTCGGAACCTGTCCGACGGCGAAAGCTTTCTGGGTCGCTCGCCCGTCCTGTCGCCCGACGGCCGCTACGCAGCCTGGACCGCCGAGGTGCGCGCTCCCGGCGCAGGGACGAGTGATCTGCGAGCCATCGTCGCGGACGTGACCACCGGCGACCGCATCATCCTCGCCGCTCCCGGCTACGAGCGAAGCGACGACCGCGTCCGCGAGCTCGCGTTCTCGCCGAGCGGCGCCACGGTCGCCTGGGTCGCCGTGAACGGGGACGACGAGCACGTCCTCGCCCTCAGTGACCCTGCCACGGGGTCGACCCGAATCATCCGGGAGACCGAACGGTTCAGTGAGCTGCGCCGCCTGGCATGGGCACCGTTCGAGCACCAACTCGCGTTCGCCAACAACTCCGTGGTCGTGGCCACGATCCGCGACCAGAACGAAGACGTGACCGGCGCGTCGGTGCGACGGGTCGACGCCGACCGACCCGAGTTCGACTGGGCACCCGACGCGGACCAGATCGCCTTCGCAACCGCCGATGCCGGCACCGCGATCCAGTTGTCCCCCGTCGATCTCGACGACCCGACCAAGGCGGTCGAGACCGTTCCGGGGACCGACGTGGCGCCGGGTCCGTCCGTGGTCGATCTCGCGTGGTCGCCCACGGGCCGCCTCGGCTGGATCGAGAAGGCACAGGACGCCGAAGTGGTCACGTCGACACGGACCGGCGATGACTTTCCGTCTCTCAGCGGACCGGAGACGGTCCAGCGCGCCGGCGAGTCCGGTCCCCGCATCGAGGATCCCGATCAGGTCGATGCGTTTCGTTGGTCGAGTGCGCTGACGAGCGTTGATGCCTCGGTCGAGCGCACCGGCGACCAGCTCCGGGTCAGCGCAACGAACCTCGGGCGCTGCACAACGACCGTCTGGGTCACGACGCCAGGCGAGTTCTGCAGACTTGATCCCGACGGGCCGCGGCGCAGCCACGCCCGGGTCGGCACGGCAGCTCCCGGTGCGACGGCGACGACGACCATCCACCTCGCGGCGGCATGCGATCCCGACACCATCCTCCTCACCGGCGCGAACTTCCTCGCGCAACGTCTCCCCATCCCCGCCGATGGTCGAACCCCGTGCGCGACCCCGGCGACCACGACGCCGTTCGTCGACATCACCGGATCCTTCGCCACCGACGACATCGCCTGCATCTTCGGACTCGGCATCACCACCGGCACCACCGCGACCACCTACTCGCCCGACACCAACGTCACCCGCGAACAAATGGCCGCCTTCCTCGCCCGTACCTGGAGAACCCTCGGCAACGCCTGCCCGAGCGAGTCGACGCCGTTCGTCGACATCACCGGATCCTTCGCCACCGACGACATCGCCTGCGTCTTCGGACTCGGCATCACCACCGGCACCACCGCGACCACCTACTCGCCCGACACCAACGTCACCCGCGAACAAATGGCCGCCTTCCTCGCCCGTGTCATCCGCATCGTCTGAGCCCAACCATCGATGCCCGCCGACGCGAGATGCGATCGGCGGGCATCGCGTGCGACGATCGCGATGTGGAGCCCCGCACTTCCTTCGTCGGTCGGGACGACGAGATCACCGAGATCTGCGGCCATGTCCGAGCGACCCAGCTGGTCACCCTCGTCGGGCCGGGCGGCATCGGGAAGACCCGGCTCGCCCACCGGGTGGCCACCGCCCTCGAGGACGAGGCGACCGATGGCATCCACATCGTGGAGCTGGCCGGAATCGCAACGGGATCGTCGCCGGCGGAGGTCGGCGACCTCGTCGCCTCCACGATCGGCATGCCGACGCTGGCAGCCACATGGGAGTCGCTCCACGACGCGACAACGTTGATCGTCATCGACAACTGCGAACACGTCCTGGACAGCGTCGCCGAGATCGTCGACCAGCTTCTCGACGACCGACCCGAGCTGCGGATCCTGCTGACCAGTCGCGAGCCACTCGACCTCGACGGCGAACAGATCGTCACGATCGGGCCGCTCCACCCGGTGGCGACCGCCGAGTTGCTCCGCCAGCGAGCAGAGTCGGCGGGCGCCACCCTCGACCCCGGAACCGATGCCGTTCGAGCCCTCGATGCGCTCAGCGCGGTTCTCGACGGACTTCCGCTCGCGATCGAACTGGCTGCCCCCCGGCTCCGCTCGCTCGCCGCGGACGACATCCGGGCCGAGCTCACCGAGAGTTCCGACCTCCTTGCGCGCAACCGAGGTGAGGCTCGTCACCGCAGTGTGGCCGCCACCGTCGCCTGGTCCTACGAACTGCTCACCGAGGAGGAGGCTCGCGCCTTTCGCCACGCGTGCGTCTTCCCTGCCGGGTTCTGGCTCGATGAGATGGCCGCGGTCCTCGCCGACGACACGCCCCGCTCGGTGCTGGCCGACCGGCTCGACCGACTCGTCGCTCAGTCGCTGGTGCGCGTCGAGAGCGGAGAGGGCCGCCCTCGATACCGCATGCTTGTTCCCGTTCGTCAGGCGGCCCGAGCCTGGGCCGAGGAGGAGGACGAGTTCGAGCAGGCCCGGGAGCGTGCGATGGACCACATAGCCTCCGTCGCCGCCGGCTTTCTCGCCCGCGCCGCCGACGGGTGGGACGACGCGCTGATCACCGACATCTTCAGCCGCCTCCCCGACCTGCGAGCGGTCGGCGAGTGGTGCCTCGAGCACGACACCCGTCCCGACCGCGCGTTCATGCTGTTTCTGCCGCTCTGGGCCTCGGTCCACAACTCCCACATCGCGGCCACACTCCGGCACGGCGAAGCCCTGCTCGCCCGCTGGCCGGACCGGTCCCTCGACTGGTGGCCGGAAGTCTGCGCGCTCACGGCGACCGCGGCCCTCGCCGCCGGTGACGTCGACCGGGCTCGAGAGCTCGCGGAGACGACGCTCGCCGCGCGAATGAATCCCGGTCTCGGGGCAGTGGTTGCTCAGCGCGTTCTCGCCCTCGGTCACGCAGCCGAAGGCGAGTTCGACAAGGCGGCCGCCGCCGCTCGAGCCGGCGCGACGGCCGCTCGCGACCTGGGGCAGACCTCCTTCGAGCGCCATCTCGAGAACCACCGCGCCGCCGCATTGCTCAACGCCGGCGACAACACATCAGCACGGTCCATCGCCAGTGCAATCGATGAACACGCCCGGGCCAGCACGACGTCCGCACTGTCCGGTCCCGCGTTGCAGATCATCGCGGAAAGTCATCTCGACGACGACACGACCGCGGGACATCAGGCCCTCGACGCCATCGCCGACGTCGTGGACTCGCCCGACCTCCTCGCCGGCCGCTGGTCGGCAGCACGGGTGCGCGGACAACTCCACCTACGCGACGCAGATCCCACCGCCGCGCTTGAGGCCCTGCGGGAAGCGTTGATCGCCGCCCGTCGAGCCGGCGAGCGTCGGGACCAGTGGCACGCCATGCGCTGGATCGGCGTCACCCTCGCACTGCACCATGCCGAGCACCTTGCCACCGCGGCGACGATCCTCGAGGCGGTCGAACGGTGTCCGGCGAGTCCCGCCGCAGGGACACCGGGGCGCGATCTGTTGGAGGCGGCGATCGGTCTCGTGACGGTTCGGCCCACGGTTGTCCCCTCCGAACCCAGCGTCATCAACCTCGCGATCGACACCATCGACGCGGTCCTCGACTCGACGCCGGACGATCGTGCGGGATCCGTCACCGATCCACCGGTGGCCCGGCTCACGATCGGCGATGCCGGGGCCGAGATCAGCTGGTCGGGCATCACGGCAGGCGTACCCTCGGTGAAGGGCCTTCGCGACATCGCAACGATGCTCGCCGAACCACGCACCGACTTCCACGCGCTCACGCTCATGGGCAGCACGATCGACGAGCCCGGTACCGGGCCACTGATCGACCAACAGGCTCGGCGCGACTACGAGGACCGGCTTCGGGACCTCCACGCCGACATCGCCGACGCCGAGCACCACAACGACATCGGTCGGCTCGAGCGCGCGCAGGCCGAGTTCGACGAGATCGTCGCCACACTCAGTGCCGCGTTGGGCCTCGGCGGGCGC
>BQJV01000325.1 GCA_021604885.1 Acidimicrobiales bacterium | reverse complement strand
CCGGGTATCTTCCTCAACGGCCTGATCATCTCGCGGGTGCCGCTGTTCTTCTTCCAGGCGGTCAAGGCGTCCCTGCTGCCCAGCCTGGCGACCCAGGCCGCGCAGAACGACCTGACCGCGTTCCGGGACATCCAGCTGCGCCTTGTCGCCGCGGTGATCTCCGTTGCCGCGATGTCGGTCGCAGTCATGGCCGCGATCGGGCCTTGGTTGGTCGAGTCGCTGTTCGGTGACGAGATCGGCGCCCGGGACATGGCGCTGCTGTCCGCCAGCGGTGGCGGACTCATGGTGATGCTGTCGCTCTCGCTCGGTCTCGTGGCGCTGGACCACACCCGTCTGGCCGTGGTCGGCTACATCGTCGGGGTCGCGGCGTTCCCGATCGCCTTGATGTTCGCCGACGATCCGTTCCTGCGGGTCGAGTCGGCGTTGGTTGCGGCGGTGACCGCCGGCGCGCTGATCACGGCCGGCCTGCTCAAGTACGAGTACTCGGTCCATGCGCGAAGCGGGCGCCTCCCGGTGGAGGCGCCCACGTCACGCGGCTGACGGCTGGGGGATCCGTCGGGGCAGGGCTCAGCCGCTGTACTCGGTGACCTTCTCCTCGCGAACCGTGTGGCCGTCGACGACCGTGTCGTGGCGGGACTCGACGCTCGTGTTGCGGCCGGCGATGGCGACGGCGAGGGTCACGAGTCCGAGGCCGATGCCGACCACGAACAAGATGATGCCGACCTCGTTCAGGTCGATGCCCTCTGCTTCGTGGGTCACGGCCCAGGCGAGGATCGCGCCTGCGGCGATGAGGACGGCGCTGAAGCCGAATCCGGTGGTTCGCATGATGATGGTCCTCCTTGGTGGGGTGTGGAGCCGGCTTACCCGTCCGACGAGAATCCAAACATCGGCTTCGGGCCAAGTAGGTCGTCCCGCCTAGAGACAGTCATTCGGCTGCTGGGTACCCTTGTGGGCCGTGAAGGGTCTCATTCTCAGCGGCGGTGCCGGAACCCGGCTCCGCCCGATCACCCATACCAGCGCGAAGCAGCTGGTCCCCATTGCCAACAAGCCCATCCTGTTCTACGGGATCGAGGACATGGCGGCCGCCGGCATCACCGAGATCGGCATCATCATCGCGCCGGCGACGGGGGACGAGATCCGTGAATACGTCGGCGACGGCTCACAGTTCGGCGTGGAGATCACCTGGATCGTGCAGGACGAGCCGCTGGGGCTGGCGCACTGTGTGCTGATCGCCCGTGACTTCCTGGGTGACGACGACTTCGTCATGTATCTCGGCGACAACATGCTCGAACAGGGGCTCACCGAGTTCGTCGAGCAGTTCGAGACCGCCCGTGCCGCGGCAGACGCGCCGCAGCTCACCGAGACCGCGGTCGTTCCGGCCGCCCAGATCCTGCTCGCCAAGGTCGACAACCCGACGGCGTTCGGCGTCGCCGAGATCGGCCCCGACGGCGAGGTCGTCCAGCTGGTCGAGAAGCCCGAGGTGCCGCCATCGGATCTGGCGCTCGTCGGCGTCTACCTGTTCGATCCGACGATCCACGAGGCGGTCGCCGCCATCGAACCCTCGCCGCGCGGCGAGCTCGAGATCACGGACGCGATCCAGTGGCTGGTCACGAGTGGGCATCGCGTCAACCATGAGGTGCTGGTCGGTTGGTGGATCGACACCGGCAAGAAGGACCCGCTGCTCGAGTGCAATCGCCTCGTGCTCGACACCCTCCGCCGCTCCGTCGAGGGCGAGGTCGACGACGCGTCGTCGATCGACGGCCGTGTCGTGATCGAGCCGGGCGCCAAGATCGTGAACTCCACCGTGCGGGGCCCGGCCATCATCGGCGCAGGCACGATCGTCGAGGACAGCTATGTCGGGCCGTACAGCTCGATCGCGATCGACTGCCGCATCACCCACAGCGAGATCGACAACTCGGTGCTGCTGCGCCGGAGCTCGATCACCGACATCCCTCGGCTGACCGACTCGCTCGTGGGTCGAGACACCGAGATCAGCAAGGGCGACGCCCGCCCCCGGGCCACCCGGGTCATGCTGGGCGACCATTGCCACCTCGAGATCGAATAACCCGGACCACCCCCTTCTTCTGGAGCTTGCATGGCAACCGTCACGCCCTCTGACGTCATCGACGGCGTCTACATCGTTGAACCCGACATCCATCGGGACGAGCGGGGCTACTTCATCGAGACGTATCGACGCTCCTGGTTTCCCGGCCAGCGCGAGATGATCCAGGGCAACCGGGGTGACCGCCAGGGCGGCGCCGTGGTGGGTCTCCACTATCACCTGCACCAGAGCGACTACTGGTACTGCCCCTACGGCAAGGTGCGGGTGGTTCTCCACGACCTGCGCGAAGGCGGCCCGACCGACGGCGCGACGATCGTCTACGACCTCGGCGGCGAGGAAGCGGACTCCCACGTCCACGACGGCATCTACATCCCGCCGGGCGTCGCTCACGGGTTCGCCGCTCTGACCGACTGCACGCTGACCTATCTCGTCGACGGCTACTACAACCCGGCCGACGAGCTGGGTGTGTTGTGGAACGATCCGGCGATCGGTGCGGACTGGGGCCTGACCGACCCGATCCTGTCCGGCCGCGACCAGGCGAACCCCCTGCGCGACGACCTTCCCGCGAATCGCCGTCCCTACCACTCGCTGCGCACCACCTGAGCACGAAAGGCTCTTCGCATGAAGCTGTTCGTCACCGGCGCCGCCGGATTCATCGGAAGCAACTACGTCCGCCACGTCCTCGAGACGAGCGACGACGAGGTGGTCATCTACGACGCGCTCACCTACGCCGGCAACATGGCTTCGATCGAGGACGTCCTCGGTTCGCGGGTCTCCTTCGTGCACGGCGACATCTGTGATCGCGATGCCGTCGCCGCCGCCATGCGCGGGAGCGACCAGGTGGTCCACTTCGCCGCCGAGTCCCACGTCGATCGTTCGATCTCCGGCCCCGACGCGTTCGTGCACACGAACTGCGACGGTACGAACGTGATGTGCGATGTCGCCCGCCAGCTCGAGGTGGACCGGTTCCTGCACGTCTCCACCGACGAGGTCTACGGCTCGGTCGAGGAGGGTTCCTCGGTCGAGACGGACGGGCTGGACCCGCGTTCGCCGTACTCCGCGTCGAAGGCCGGGTCCGACCTGATCGCGCTGAGCTACCACACGACCTACGACATGCCGATCATCGTCACCCGGGCGTCGAACAACTACGGGCCGTTCCAGTTCCCCGAGAAGGTCATCCCGCTGTTCACGACGAACCTGCTCGACGGGGGCACCGTGCCGCTCTACGGCGACGGCATGAACATTCGCGACTGGTTGTTCGTCGCGGACCACTGCTCCGGCGTGGACGTCGTGCTCCGCAACGCCGAGCCCGGCGAGATCTACAACATCGGCGGTGGCAACGAGATCACCAACCGGGAGCTCACCGACCGGCTGATCGAGCTGTGCGGGCGCGACGAGTCGGCGATCGACTATGTCGAGGACCGCCTCGGTCACGATCGTCGCTACTCGATCGACTGCTCCAAGCTGAAGGCGATCGGCTGGGCGCCGGCCCAGGACTTCGCCGAAGGGCTCGAGAAGACCGTTGCCTGGTACCGCGAGAACCGAGCGTGGTGGGAGCCGCTGAAGGCGAACACCCAGGCGGTCCGATGAGGATCCTGCTCACGGGCGCCAACGGGCAGCTCGGCACCGAGATCCAGCCGCTGCTCGAAGGCCACGAGGTGACCCCGGTCGACCTCCCCGAGCTCGACATCACCGACCGCGCTCTCGTGCTCGGCGCGATCCACGAGCTGCGTCCCGACGTCGTCATCAACTGCGCAGCGATCACCGCCGTGGACGACTGCGAGTCGAAGGTCGAGCTCGCCTACAACGTCAACGCGATGGCGGTCCGTCATCTCGCGGAGGGCTGCCGTCTGACCGGTGCCCATCTCGCGAGCGTCTCCACCGACTACGTGTTCGACGGCACGAAGGACAGTCCCTACGTCGAGTGGGACACACCGAATCCGGTGTCCGTCTACGGCCGGTCCAAGCTCGCCGGCGAGATCGAAGCGGGTCCGGCCGCCACCGTCGTGCGCACTGCGTGGGTCTGCGGCGAATACGGCCACAACATGGTGAAGACGATCCTGCGCCTGCTCGGCGAACACGACCAGCTCACGTTCGTCGACGACCAGATCGGTCACCCGACCTTCACGTCCGACCTCGCGCCCGTCCTGCGCGACCTGGCGCTGTCCAAGCGACCCGGCCTGTTCCACGTGACCAACCAGGGTGCGGTGAGCTGGTACGAGTTCGCTCGCGAGGTCGCGAAGGCCGCCGGGGCCGACCCCGAGCGGGTCAACCCGTGCT
The DNA here is from genome assembly GCA_021604885.1 of Acidimicrobiales bacterium. Classification (GTDB taxonomy): domain Bacteria; phylum Actinomycetota; class Acidimicrobiia; order Acidimicrobiales; family Aldehydirespiratoraceae; genus JAJRXC01. The sequence goes on along the minus strand of BQJV01000325.1, from coordinate 84 downwards.
CCACCGACGAGCTCCCCGGTTCCTATCCGGCCCCCCGCCCGGCGAACTCCGTCCTCGACAACATGGCCCTGCGCCTCTCGGGCC